>DIUI01000026.1 GCA_002428215.1 Prolixibacteraceae bacterium UBA6162 | reverse complement strand
TGAGCCGGGGTTTTTTGGTTTATAGCCTCGTTATTATTTTTAAAATTATACTTATTTAAGTATACGTCCGTTTATTCTCTAAACCTGATGAGCTGATGAATGCCCGGATAAATACAATACTGCGTTGGCAGGAGTATCTTTTCCTCTTTTTCGCTGCGATTACTATGGTGGGGTTTCCGTTCTCTGAAGCCCTGGTCAGTATTTCTGCCGGATTTCTTCTGGTACTGGCTCTCGTTTTCTATTTTCTCAGCCCGCATGTTCCTTCGTCTAAATCCCGATTTTTGATGTATGGGTTTGGAGCTATTTTTATTGTTTATTTGATATGGAGCCTATTTACCAACGACTGGCAAATGGCGATTTATGAATTAAACAAAGTTCTTTTTTGGATTATTTTTCCGCTGGGCCTTTATCTTTCTCCTCCATTATCAAAAACTAAAACTTATTTGCTGTTGCTACTTTTTGTAGCTGCGGTAGTTGTTTCATCGCTCATTTTTACAGTGAAACTCTTCCTGGCCGACAATAATGAGGCCCTCACTATTCGTTCTCTTGGTTTTGTTTCGAATATCAGATTCTCATTTCAGGTTGTGTTATCTGTTATTCTTATGGTTTGGTTTTTGATTTTTTCAGGGTTCGATGTAATCCGAAAATTTAAATGGGTCTCTATTCTAACCATTGTCTGGTTGGTTTGGTTTCTTTTTATTTTAAAATCTTTGATCGGTTTAATTGCTTTTTTTGGTACTGTTACCGTCTCTGCTTTTATTTACCTTTTGCGTGTCAAAAATATTCCCCTGCGGTATGGTTTGCTAACCTTGTTTCTTTTGGCAGCAGCTACTCCCGTTGTTTATGTTGCTTCTGTTGCTCATCAGTTTTATGCATACACCGAAGTAGATCGGGATTCCGTTGAGTGGATTACCCCCTCCGGCAACTATTACCATCACGATTTTGAACAAACTGTTAGAGAGAATGGACATCTGGTTTTTCTCTATATTTCTGAGGATGAACTCAGGCGTTCGTGGAATAAAGTTGGAAACCTTGACTATGATTCCGAATTAAACGGTTATCCTCTTGGAACTACCCTAATACGCTACCTTACAAGTATGGGATTGCGTAAAGATAGTGTTGGAATCGCACAATTAACCCCCGATGATATAGAGCATATTGAGCGGGGAGTGACCAATTTTCGTTTTAAAAACAGAACTTTTTCGATTTACCCAAGGGTTTATGATACACTGTGGGAGCTGGAGCAATATCGAAGTACAGGCGATCCCAACAACAAATCGCTGGTTCAGCGAATCGAGTTTTTAAAAGCAAGTTGGATACTTGTCAAACAAAATCCCTGGCTTGGCGTAGGTACCGGTAACTGGGTGAAAGCGTATAATTCTGTATATGAAAATAGTGGTAGCCGGCTTACGCCTGAAAACCGACGTTCGTCGCACAACCAGTACCTTAACTATATCGTTAAGTTTGGTTTTGTTGGGTTCATATTTATATTAGCTGCTTTACTATTTGTGATTGTAAGAGGTCGGTATTACCGCAATTTTATTCTTCTCCATTTTCTTATTGCCATGGCGATTGCCAATCTGGGCGATGCCAATCTTGAGACCCATATGGGACTTTCCTTTTTTGTCTTCTTTTTCTCCTTTATTGCATGGTATATGCCCAATTGCAATCAAAAGCGCATTGGCTAACGAACAAATCTTTCATCCGTTTGTTTTGATGGTTAAAAGATAATAAGGTATGAAAAGACGTAAATTTATCGGTGCCATCGGAACTGTAGCTGTAGCCTCGCCCTTTGTTGGGGTTTTGAGTGCCTGTACCGACACCAAGCCTGCTTTTTCGGGTCATATATTCCCGGAATTACCCTATGCATTTGATGCCCTTGAGCCTTATATCGATGCGATGACCATGGAAATCCATTATTCAAAGCATCACAAAGCGTACTTCGATAATTTCATGAAAGCCGCTGAAGGTACCAGCATGTTAAACACCTCTCTGCCTGAAATATTTGCCCGTATGAGTGCATATTCGGAGTCAGTTAGGAATAATGGGGGTGGTTTTTACAATCATAACCTGTTTTGGGATATTCTTACGCCTGAGCCGATTGAGATTTCGGTGGATATGAAATCTGCAATTGAATCCGATTTAGGGTCGTACGATGAATTTGTTCAGCAATTTACTGTTGCAGCGAGAACCCGTTTTGGTAGTGGTTGGGCTTGGCTGTCAGTGGGTCGCGATGGCAAATTGTTTGTTTCGTCTACGGCCAATCAAGACAATCCACTTATGGATGTGGTAGACCAACAAGGTCTTCCCATACTGGGGATTGATGTTTGGGAACATGCCTATTATCTCAATTATCAGAATTTACGAGGCGATTATATTGATA
Source organism: Prolixibacteraceae bacterium UBA6162 (assembly GCA_002428215.1). Next base: position 10,568 of record DIUI01000026.1, on the reverse strand, counting down.
ATTTTATGAAAATTATCAATTGGCCTAAAGTAGAAAGTTTGTATCTACAGTCTATAGGTTGATAATCAATAATAATCTAATAAAAAAGCTTTCGGCATTTACTGCCGGAGGCTTTTTGCTTTTGGAGTGTCGCCAGCTATTTTATGTGTCATGAGCAATAATTTAACGCATTCCAATGCAATCCAGGTATTGCTAATTATTGGTTCGTAAGCCCCGGTTCGGTGGTTGGTTCGCCTGATATTTTATAACTTGCAGAAAATTTGGGGTATGGCTTTTTTTAAAGAAAAATTGCAACATATACGGGCGATGTTGTTCGATGTAGATGGGGTGCTGTCATGCGATGTTTCTCCATTGGATAGCAATGGGGATCCTGTAAGGACCGCAAATGTGAAGGATGGGATGGCAATCAGGATGGCACTGGATAGTGGTTTTCAGGTGGGTGTAATAACCGGCGGTATGCTTCCTTCAGTTAAACTCAGGCATCAGAAACTTGGCATAACTCATTATTACGACGGTGTTCGCGATAAGGTGGCATCTCTTGACGATTTTATGCATAAGACAGGTATTAGAGCAGATGAAATTCTTTTTATGGGGGATGATTTGGTCGATTTTTACATCATGCAAAAAGTAGGTGTTGCTGTTTGTCCGTCGGATGCTGTGCCCGAAATAAAAGCGATGTCTCAATATGTGTCTCATTGTGAGGGAGGTAGGGGTTGTGTGCGAGATATTATAGAACAGGTTATGCGTGCCCAAAACGTATGGTTTAGTGAGCATAGTACTACCCAAAGATCTTTCTGATGGTTTGGTATCCCGATTACAACTACATATTGGGTTCTAAATCGCCCAGAAGACAGGAAATTCTTCATCAGCTGGGATTACCCTTTTCTATAGTTACTGCCGATGGATCAGAAGATTACCCTGAAGGATTGCACAAAGAAGCGATTGCATTGCACATTGCAAATGAAAAGGCTAATGTTTTGCGGGGAAGACTTTCGGGGAATGACTTTCTGATTACTGCCGACACCATTGTTTGGATTGACGGAGAGGTGCTTGCCAAGCCCGATGATGCCTATCATGCCCGTAAAATGCTGCAGCGTCTGAATGGAACTGTTCACGAAGTAATTACAGGTGTTTGTCTGACAACCCTGCATCGTGCGATAAGTTTCTTTTCCGTTACAGAAGTGTTTTTTAAGCGATGTTCCGATACTGAAATCGACCACTATGTCGAAACATGCCGTCCATTCGATAAGGCAGGAGCTTATGGAATTCAGGAATGGATTGGGCTCGCCTGTATTGAGCGTATAAATGGGTCTTATTTCAATGTAGTGGGCCTGCCCGCCGATAAGCTTTATGAAGAGATAAAAAGATTCGATACAATGCCTTCATCCGGTATGTTGAAAAACAGCTAATTAAGTTTTCTGGCGGTCAAACTTGTTCTGCATTTATTTCGTAAATTATTCTGTAATCAAACAGCTGAAATTATGAAATATGTGCTTCAATTCTTTACACTGTTTCTGCTGTTCAATATCCTATCAGCATGTCAGAAAAGCGAAGAACCGATAAAAATCGGATTCATGCTGCATGCCCTGGATAAGGAACGGTGGGAAAATGACCGGGATTTCTTTGTGCAACACGCGGAACATCTCGGGGCCACTGTTGTGGTTGTAGAGGCAGGTAATGATGCTGATGAGCAGTATAAACAGGCTCAAAAACTGTTGGCCGAGGGAATAGATGTGCTTGTAGTTGTACCCGTTGATCAGTTTAGTGCTGCCAAAATAGCTGATGCCGCCAAAAAGGTGAATGTTCCGGTAGTGTCGTACGACCGGCTAATTATGAACTGTTCGCTCGATTTTTATATTTCGACCGACAATGTTGAGATTGGTGAGTTGCAGGCCAAATATCTAACTACCATAAAGCCGGAAGGAAAATATGCGTTGATTGGGGGAGCCATGGCCGATCATAACAGTCAGTTTCTGCAGCTTGGCCATATGAATGTTTTGGCTCCTTTAATAGAGAAAGGAGACTTGAAGGTTGTGCTCAATACTTATACTCAGGAATGGGGGGAGCAGGAAGGATATGAGATAATGCAAAAATTCCTGAGCAGTCCAAATTCTATACCCGATGCTGTAATCGCAGGGAATGATGCTATTGCTTTTGGTGCTATGCGAGCGCTTGAAAATGCTAATTTATTGGGCAGGGTGTTGGTTGCCGGTATGGATTCCGACCTTAGGAATCTTCAGGAGATTGTTAAGGGGAACCAGACAATTACCATATATAAACCACTTCAAAAGATGGCAACAACAGCTGCCGACATTGCTTTTAGGTTAGGAAGTGGTCTGGAATGCGAAAGAACCTTTCAAACTACCAGCAACGGTCATATGTTGGTTCCTTCGATGCTGTTTAGTGGGGTCGTTGTAAACAAACAAAATCTCAGGCTCACCGTAGTTTCTGAGGGCTATCAGAGCGAGGCTGATATTTTTGATTAAAAGCGAATAAATTTCAAAATTACATATACCCTGTCGATTTGATGGGGTATATTTTTTATGCTTTGGCGAAAAATGTATATTTGGTTCTGCGATACAAAAGCGATAAAAATGAGAATGAATAAGCTGCTATTATTGGTGTTTGCGATGTTCCTCTGGTTGCAAACAATTGCCCGGGAGGGTATGTGGGTTCCCATCCTGTTAGAGAAATACAATCTGGAAGAGATGCAGCAAATGGGATTTCGCCTCACTGCCACTGATATTTATGATATCAACAACGCCTCCATGAAAGACGCGGTGATTCTTTTTGGGGGGGGATGTACCGGGGAGTTAATTTCCGGAGACGGGCTTCTTATTACCAATCACCATTGCGGATACCGTCAGATTCAGATGCATAGTTCGCTGGAGAACGATTATCTTACGAATGGTTTCTGGGCCTATTCCCGTAGTGAGGAGCTTCCCAATCAGGGCCTAACGGTTAGTTTTCTCGAACGCATGGAGGATGTTACCCATTTGGTATTTGAAGGGTTGGATGCGCTGACTGATGATGGACAGAAGCAGGAGAAGAGGGCAGCCAATATTGCCGCTATTGAGCGTTCTGCGCGCGAGAATGGAAAATATCGGGCTTTGGTAAGACCGTTTTTTTATGGCAACCAATATTTCTTGCACGTTTACAAGGTATACAGTGATGTACGGCTTGTGGGCGCTCCTCCCTCAGCTATTGGTAAATTTGGTGGCGATACCGACAATTGGATGTGGCCCCGACATACCGGCGATTTTGCATTGTTTCGGATCTATGCAGGTCCCAACAACGAACCAGCACCTTATTCGCCGGATAATGTGCCGTTTAAACCCAAAAAATTCTTTCCTATTTCTTTAAAAGGAATTGAACCCGGCGATTTTACAATGGTGTTTGGATATCCGGGCAGAACAACACAATATTTGCCATCATTTGCAGTGGAGTTGATTCAAGATCAGCGCGATCCTGACCGGATTGCCATACGGGATCACAAACTTGAGATCATGCGAAATTTTATGGATTCCGATCCGGGTATTCGCATTCAATATGCATCAAAATATGCTTCAGTTTCCAATGCATGGAAGAGATGGCAGGGTGAGATTGTGGGGTTACAAAGACTGGGTGCCGTTGAGCGGAAAAAGGCCTATGAGCATGATTTTGAAGTATGGGCTCGCAGTACCGGCAAATGGACAGGCAAGTATGACCGTGTGATGGAGAATCTTGAGAATACCTATGACGGATATGGACCTTTGGCGAAGGCAGCCGATTATTACAGTGAAATCGTTCTTTCGGGTATTGAAATCTTTACTCTGGCGAGTTATATGGAGGCTTTTATTCTCCAGGCGCAACGACAGGGCGAAATATCATCCAACCTCACTGAGGCAATGGAGCGTCAATTGAATGCTTTTTTTAAGGATTTTCATCAGCCACTCGACGAGGAGATGTTCAGCCGGCTATTGCCAATGCTTGTTCATGAGGTACCCGCACCCTTTATTTCTGCTGAATTGTTAAATGTTTTATCAAAGCACCAGGGCGATCGATTAACAAGTCGAATTTACCGGCGTTCGATACTTTCCGACAGAGATAGACTGATGAACCTGGTGGCCTCAGGAGATGCTGCAAAAATGAAAACCATTGAAAAGGATCCTGTTTTTTCCTTGTACAAAAGTCTGCGAAATTTTTATAATGAAAAAATCGATGCACCTGTGCGTGAAATTGAGGGAATTCTCGATGCAGAGATGCAGCACTATTTGGCAGGAATCATGGAAATGCAGCAGGGCAAGGCTCTGTTTCCTGATGCCAATTCTACCCTCAGGGTTGCATACGGTCGTATAGAGGGCTACGAACCCCGCGATGGTGTTGCATATAAACATTACACAACACTTGATGGAATTATCGAAAAGGACAATCCCGATATCTACGATTATCGGGTGCCGGCACGATTAAAACAGCTTCATGCCGAAAAGGATTACGGCCGGTATGGAGTGGACGGAATTATGCCGGTCTGTTTTGTAGCTTCGAACCACACTACTGGCGGAAATTCAGGAAGCCCGGTTTTAAATGCCGATGGGCATCTGATTGGAATAAATTTCGATCGGTGCTGGGAGGGCACTATGAGCGACATCATGTATGATCCGAATCAGAGCCGCAACATATCCCTTGATATGCGTTATATGCTCTTCATCGTCGATAAATTTGCAGGTGCAGGTTATCTTTTGGAAGAGATGGAACTAATTTTCTGATATTCCCGGATATTGTTTCGGGCATAATAACCCTGATTGCATTAGGATACTCCTTGCATATTCAATTCTGGATGCCAGATTTTGACTGGAGTTAGTCGGGGAGTATAAATCGAATAAAAATTTGCTGCGACTGATCGAGGTCCCTCCACTCAATAAGGTGAAATGAGAGATTGAATCTTCCCTGTACCTTGGGATGGTTAATAAAGTACCAGATTGCATCGGTACGCATATAGTTGTTAAGCCGGTAGAATGGATCTCCTGTCAGAAAGGTATGCCCTTCACCCATATGGAGAGTTTGGTCAAGTTTGAAATTTTTGAATTTCAGGCTTATACCTGACAACAGACTCTTTGAATGTACAATGCCATCGGTTACTGATCGCTCTCGATACAATGAGCCTAAAATTCCTGTTTTTAGTTCAAACTCCCAGCGCTGACCCCATTGCCATCCTCCTTGAACAGCATACCCAATATTGTCGCGAATATGCTGGCCGGCTGGCCGAAGTTCGCTGTGGGCAAGGTGGTTTAGCATGAAGTAATTTCGCAGAAAGAGATGTTTCGAACTAATTTCTCCACCAGAGGCAACGGTAAAGGCTTCACGCTCAATTTTTGATTTTTTCCCGGTCCAGTCAATCAAAACGTACTGGTACCCCTGATCCCAGCGGTAAGCTCCGCGCATACCTTCGATATGGCTTCGGTAATAGTGCACTGTGTCGGCCATCATGGCCATAGGCAGGTCAATTAAGTTGGTTCGGGGAAAACTACCGAAATGGAATGATTTATTTTCATCATGGAAGCTGTAATAAAGCGTTATGGAGGGCTTATGCAAATCTAATTTCGTACCAAACTCGTAAAGATAGACCAACCCGGTACCTACATAGTGCCCATCGTATGCCCGGCCTAATTCGATGCCACCTCTGCTGGCAAGTATAGTTTGCGCGTAGCTTTTTCCACTAAAAAACTCCCGGTTGTCGCCAATCCCCTCAAACCAGCCTGAGGTTAATGTATTTTGGGCAGTTGCATTGTAGAGAATGGCTAACAGGACAAAAAGCAGAGATGCCAGACGCAATCTGCTGTTTGACCTTTGAGTCGCTCGAGCAAAGTCTGTAGTTGTTGTATTGGTTGAGTTCATTAAGTTCTGCAGATCTTCAATTTTAATTCAAACTTATGAAATTATTGGCTGGGAGTGCAATAAAATGAATTTTAATCAGAGGTACTATAGTTTGGCCGATCGGGCAGCGAAACCTTTATGTTTCATTATTTGATCAACTTACATCGTCGATAGGTTAAAGTCATTAGGGATTAACAACTGAAAAATATCATCGCCAGACGATTGAACAATCCGTACATTTGAAGAAATAAATATTGGTATGGTGCACGAAAACCTGATTCGACCCAAAAGCATAGTTGTTATTGGCGGATCTAACAACCTTTCCAAACCCGGAGGGAAGTTGCTTAAGAATTTGCTCGACAATCGGTTTTCGGGCCAACTATTAGTGGTAAATCCCCGAGAAAACATTGTGCAGGGAGTTACATCCTACTCAACGGTTGAAGAATTGCCTGAGGTTGATTTAGCTATACTTGCCATTCCTGCAAATCTTTGCATTAAGGCAGTTCGTGTTTTAGGCCGAGTGAAGAATACCAAGGCTTTCATTGTGATAAGTGCTGGATTTAGTGAGTCGGGTGCTGAGGGGCGTGAACTTGAGCGTGAGTTGGCATTGGAGGTCAACCGTGCAGGTGCCACTCTTATAGGTCCTAATTGTATTGGTATAATCACGCCATTTCATGCCAGTGTATTTACAACTCCGGTGCCCCGAATGTGGAAACAGGGTTGCGACTTTGTTTCGGGGTCGGGAGCCACTGCAGTGTTTATTATGGAGGCGGGAATTCCAAAAGGGCTGCGTTTTTCGAGTATCTGGTCGGTAGGCAACTCTGCTCAAACTACGGTAGAAGATATACTTAAGCACCTCGATGAAACCTATGTTGACGGAGTTAGTCCACGGGTGAAACTTTTGTACCTTGAGCACATCAGGGATCCCGACAAATTACTCCATCACGCTACCTCATTAATCAAAAAAGGTTGTCGTATTGCTGCCATAAAGGCTGGGAGTTCTGCTGCCGGAGGAAGGGCAGCCACATCGCATACAGGAGCAATGGTGAGTTCCGACGCAGCCGTTGAAGCATTGTTTCGTAAGGCTGGAATTGTGCGCTGTTATGGGCGTGAGGAGTTGGTTACAGTAGCCAATCTGTTTTTATGTAAAGAGCTAAGGGGGGATAAAATTGCGATTATAACCCATGCCGGAGGTCCCGGTGTTATGCTTACCGATGCTTTGGAAGCAGGCGGTTTATCGATTCCTGAGATTCCGGAGTCGCCCCAGAAGGAGTTATTGCGCAGTAAACTCTTTCCGGGTTCAAGTTTAGATAATCCCTTCGACTTTCTTGCCACCGGAACAGCTGAACAGCTGGAAGCTATTATTGATGCCTGCGAGAATGATTTTGATGTAGATGCCATGGCCATCATTTATGGTAGTACCGGCTTATCGCCGGTGCGCGAGGTGTATGAGTTGATCGATCGTAAGATGCACAGCTGCAGTAAACCGATATATCCGATTCTGCCTTCATTGTTGGAGGTTCGCGAAGATGTTGCACTTTTTTTGTCGGCAGGGAATGTAAATTTTCCTGATGAAGTTCTTTTGGGCAAGGCGCTTACCAAGGTAATGAAGACTCCGTCGCCATCGGAAGAGCTGATCATGACCGATGGTGTCGATCTGGTTGAAATAAGACGGATTATAGATGCTTCTCCAAATGGTTTTCAGGATCCAAATGTAATTCATGCGCTTTTTGCTGCCGCCGGAATTCCGGCAGTTCGTGAGCAAGTGGTAAACAGTGCGGACGAGGCAGTGTTAGCAGCGCAGAATCTGGGATGTCCACTCGCTATGAAAGTGGTAGGTCCTTTGCATAAAACCGATGTTGGCGGGGTGGTGTTGAATGTCAGGAATGAGGAGAGCGTAAGGCGGGAGTTTGATCATTTAATGGAGATCGAGGGAGCGACGGCCGTATTGCTTGCTCAGATGGCTTTTGGAATTGAGCTTTTTATTGGGGCTAAATATGAACCCCGTTTCGGACATGTTATTCTGTGCGGATTGGGTGGAATCTATGTCGAGGTAATGAAGGATGTAAGTTCCGGTCTTGCCCCGTTAACCCACAAGGAGGCTTTGTCGATGATTTATAACCTTCGGTCCGTGAAAATCCTTGAAGGATACCGGGGTAAAAAAGGGGTAAATATCACGGAGTTTGCCGATATCATCGTCAGGCTTTCCACTTTGCTGCGATTTGCTACTGAAATTAAGGAACTTGATATAAATCCATTGATTGGCAGCAAAATTGGTATCTTTGCTGTTGATGCCCGAATCCGAATTGAAAAATAGCCCGATATGATTATCAGCGATAACAGTAAAGATCTCTTTTATTCCACCATTGCCCGGCATTACAGTCAGATATTTCCCTTTCGCAACGAGCAGCTCGACTTTACAGCGGAGGCAATGCAAGGTCTTGCGGGGAAGTCGATTTTAGATGTAGGTTGTGGCATTGGCGAGCTGGCCCGGAGAATGGGCGAGGGGGGAGCTATGGTTACCGCATTCGATCTGAACAAAGAAATGCTGGCAGTTGCAAACAATGAAAACAGCCACGAGCGGGTTACATATATGTGGGCCAATATGCTCCACATTGTTCGTTATTTTGGGCGTGCCAAATTTGATGGTGTAGTTTGTTACGGCAATACCCTGGTACATTTGCTGAATCCTATGCAGATGCGTGATTTTTTCAGCGGAGTACTTACGGTACTTAAACCTGGAGGCCGGTTTCTGCTGCAAATTCTAAACTACGATTATATTGTAGACAGGAAGCTGGAAAGTTTACCTGTGATAGAAGTGGATGCTCTTCGTTTCGAACGTTTCTATGAGTATGAAGCTACACGCGAGATAACCTTTAGAACCCGTTTAACGCTTAAAGATAGTGGCGAAGTAATTGAGAACAGCAGCGAGCTGTTGGGTATTGGCAGCGAGGAGCTTACACTTTTAATGGATGTTGCAGGCATGAAGGATATTCAATTATTTGGAGGATTCAAACAGGAGTCCTTTGGAGGAGAGCATTTTCCAATGGTAGTTTCTGCCCGAAAGAGTAATTAGCGAATGCTTTGTGTTGTTTTGGCTTGACCTGAAGTTTGTTGAATACATGACAAAGACTCCTGAATATTAAAGAGCAACCGTTGCATTCTTTTTTCTACTTTTGCATGCTCAATTTGAATACATGTTAGCAGCTGAATACCTGACCCATACCTTTTCGAACGGAATACGGCTTATTCACCAACCTACCGATTCAACCGTGGGGCATTTGGGTATTGTGCTGAATACCGGATCACGCGATGAACTTTCCCAGGAGCATGGACTTGCCCATTTTATTGAACATTGTATTTTTAAGGGAACTCAGAAGCGCAAAGCATTTCATGTTTTAAGTCGAATGGAAGATGTAGGCGGTGAACTAAATGCATACACTACCAAAGAGGAGACGGCGCTGTATGCGACTTTTTTGTCGGAGTATTACAGCCGTGCGGCCGAGTTGCTTAGCGATATTTTCTTCAACAGTCAGTTTCCGGACAAGGAACTTAAGCGCGAGAAGGAGGTTATCGTAGAGGAGATAAACTCATACCAAGACTCCCCGTCTGAGCTGATTTTCGATGACTTTGACGAGTTGGTTTTCGATGGGCACCCGATTGCCCGGACCATTCTGGGTACTTACGATAGCGTGCGCAGCTTTAAGCAGCAGAACATTCTTCATTTTATCGAACGCAACTACCATACCGATCAACTGGTAATTAGTTCGGTAGGAAGTATTCCTTTCAAGCGATTGCTGTTTTTGATCGAAAGGTATTTTGGATCGGCACCGGCAAGGCTGCGGCAGCATACCCGAAAACGGTTTGATGCATACAAGCCTTTGGATCGCAAGGTTGAAAAAGATACCTATCAGACCCATTGTGTAGTGGGTAACCTTGCGTACGACAACGCACATCCTAAAAGGGTGGTAATGATTCTGCTTAACAATCTTTTGGGTGGGCAGGGTATGAACTCGCGCCTTAATTTGTCGCTCAGGGAGCGTAAGGGAATGGCATATAATATTGAGTCGACCTACAGTACTTTCTCCGATACCGGCCTTTTTAATGTATATTTTGGCACCGACAACGAAAATTTCGAGAAGGCTTTACAAGTGGTATTCAAGGAATTTGCATTACTTCGAACGCAAAAACTCGGCACCTTGCAGCTTACAAGGGCTAAAAAGCAGCTCATTGGACAATTGGCTATTGCCGGCGAAAATCGTGAAGACCTTATGTTGGCCATTGGTAAGAGTTATCTGCTCTACAACCGGGTAGATCCTATGTCTCTGGTTTTTGAAAAGATTGAGTCGGTTACATCTGCGCAATTGCTCGAGGTGGCCAACGAAATTCTGGATCCCGGACAGATTAGCAGTCTGGTATATCAATAGAATGGTTGTTTCACGACAAATAGAGGATTATATACTTCAGCACAGTGATGCGGAGGATACATTGCTTGCGGAATTGGATCGTGAAACCAGTCTAAAGGTTATAAATTCACGTATGCTGTCGGGGCATCTGCAGGGTAGCATTCTGAGGATGTTGTCGAAAATGATTGCTCCCCGGAGTGTCCTTGAACTTGGAACCTACACCGGTTATTCGGCCATCTGCCTTGCGAGCGGATTATCTCCCGGTGGTAAGCTTATCACTATTGAGATTAACGATGAACTCGAATCTAT
>DIUI01000005.1:17623-28576 GCA_002428215.1 Prolixibacteraceae bacterium UBA6162 | reverse complement strand
CGAGCTCTTCGCGACGCCGTGCATAAAGTGCAATCAATTCTCGTGCGATATCCTTGACCTTGCTCTTGGTACGACTTTTAAGATTTTGCCATGCAGCAGTTCCCAGCTTGTTAAGCGACGGCTCAGTGCCATCTTTCCCCTTATATTTTGAGATGCGATGGAGCGAATGGATGCTGACGAGCAGCGAATCGTTGTCCCGGTAAACCAGGCGAATAGCCTCCTGGATTTTGCCGTTGGTCTCGGTTTTCACCAATCCGGCAAATTTGCCAATTCCATGATCGATATGTACCACATAGTCGCCCGGATGAAGCATAACCAACTCTTTGAGGGTTATGGCCTCACGCTGAGGTTTACGGGAACGCAGCCTGAATCGGTGATACCGCTCAAAAATCTGATGGTCTGTATAGCAACAGACCTGCAGATCGACATCAATAAAACCTTCATGCAATGTAAACGGCGCCGGATCGAAAATCACGTTGCGGTTAATTTCGGCAAAAATATTGTGCAGCCTGGCGGCCTGTTTCTCCTGACTGGTAAGCAAAACAATACGAAAACCACGCTGAATATAGGTTTCAAGATTGTTGGCCAGCAGGCCAAAATTCTTATTGAAAACCGGTTGATTCGATTGTTGAAATTGAAAGACATCAGAGGACTCAAAAAGAGCTGCTGAGCCCAGCTCTATACAATTGCCCGATTGAAGCAGACGCAGCAACTCTTTACCGTTGAGCAACTCCTCAAATGTGGTTAAAGATGGCTGTTCCTCCCTGATCCGTTCGGCAGTATTGACCGAAATCTGATCAAGGCGATCTCCAATCAGCGGTCCATCGCGCAAAAGAAACAGCGTATCGGCAGGCATAAATTGGGGTAGTCCAATGCGGTCGGCACCAAATGCTTCGTTGCGAATATTGGGAACAAGCAGTATAGCGTCGTGACTGCTTTTCGAAATCTGATTATCAATGTCGAAGCAACGAATGGAGTCTACCTCGTTTCCAAAAAAATCGAGCCGGTAAGGATCTTCGTTTGCATAGGAAAAAACATCCACAATACTACCCCGAATAGAGTACTGCCCCGGATCGGTTACAAAATCGACCCTTTCAAATCCATATTCGTAGAGAAAGTCGTTTAAAAAGTCGATCGAAAGCTGATCTCCCTTCGCAATGCGTAGGCGGTTCAATGTCATAGCCTCGGGAGTCACTACCTTTTCGGCTATTGCTTCAGGATGGGTAACCACAACCAAGGGCTTTCCCCCGGCCGACAATCTGCTCAGCACCTCGGTGCGCTGAACAATACCTTCCTGGTCGGGCTGACCAAATTCTACCGAACGCTTATAGCTGGAAGGGAAAAAAAGCACCTGCTCTTCTCCCAGCATATTCAAAAGATCGTCGTAAAAATAGGCAGCCGATTCACGATCGGGCAGCAGCACCAACCCATTGCGCTGGCTGCGGATAAATAGCGCCGCCGCCACCATCGAAGCAGCCGAACCGACCAATCCCTGAAGCCGCAACTTTGCCCCGGAGGCAGTCTGAATCCGCCGCAGCAATTCAGGCAACCGGGGATGGTTGTGAAAAAGTTGTAAAAGTTGATCCGCCTCCAAGAATATGAGCAGTTAAAAAAAATTCCGCGCAAAGATACAACTATTTGAAGCGCATTTCAAGGGAGTTGCCTTTCATCCAATGGTCAAGATCGAAGCTCCGGTTGAGCTGATATAACACGTGATTCTCGCCAAAGTATGGTTGTACAATTCCAAGTGCAATGTAGTCCGACAAAATTTGTTCGGCCTGACGAAAAGGAAGGGATGCTTTCCGGGCAAAAGCCGACACCGTAATAAAGGCATGCGCATCGAGGTATTGGAGCAGAAATCTGTCGGCTTCGGAAACCCTTATAGTAATCCCCTCACTGCGCTTTTCCTTGTTCCAGGCGTCGATCATTACCTTCCCGGCCAGACGGTTCTCGTCGTTAAAACGCACATATGCGAGCCAACGACCCTCTTCGTCTTTTGCAAAGTGAGGACGAGCGGGACTTGGATCTACCCTGATCTGTAAAACGGTCCTACCCTCGTAAAGCCATTGACGGGTAAAAAAAAGTATAGGAGGTTTGGCGTAAATTTTGGCAGCCGCTTCGGCCATGTAATACTCTTCGTCTGACTGTACCCCAACGATATTACCATTGTCTTTAACACCAATCAACAAACTACCCCCTTCAGTGTTGGCAAAGGCAACCAGCGATCGGGCAATTTTTCGGGAGTCGGTAATACAGAACTTGAAATCCTGTTTCAGATGCTCCCCTTCGCGAATCATTTGTATCAGCGGATGGTTCAAGAAATCGAAAATTAGTAGTCGTTAAACAAACCACCGGCGCATTGGTTTAAATCCCCTTGTCTTACAACGAATGGTTAGGCCTACCAAGAACAGTGCTGGCATGCCAGCCAGATAAAGAATGGTGGAAATTTTCGCGGGGTCTTTGCTGATAGTTTACAAAACAGAGGCCAGCAAATTCAAGGCAATCGCAACGACAGCCGTAATGAAAAACCCGGTTACTATTCGCAACATCCTTGTTGCCAAAGCCAATTCATTAACAACAGCAAAATAGAGATTGATGGACAGAGAAACCATCACCAATAGCGTGAGCGATACAGCCATTCCGATAACTGGTTGCTGAATCACCACCATGGGCAAAAGCACTACTCCTCCAAGAAACGCTGCCAATACTAAGCGCCAGAGAGGCTTTAACCAGCTATTCAGTCGAACAGGGTTGGCATGCCTCAACAGCGTGGTGTTCGTCATATCGGCAACCGATACAGCCAAAATAGCAAACCAACCATAAAGCACCTTTTGAATAGGCGCTGCAGGCTGGAAAATGGCAAAAATAAGCACACTCCACAATACATAAAGCGAGAGATTTATGCCAATCAGCCAGGTGTTTGAAACACGGCCTCGCACCTCCGAGGCGATGTGCGACAATTGATGCAGATGCCGCTGCTCCTCCTGAGCAATTTTCGCTGCCTCAGGAATCACCTTCGACAGGTTTTGGTAATTCTCCATCGCTTTCTGCTCCAGCTTTTCGAGCATTCGCAAACTAAATCCCAATCCAAAAAGGGAGGCCATCCATTCGTGGGTTTTTACGGTGCTCCAGCGAGGATCGATTTCATCGCCATATTGCATCAGAAAACGATAATGCTCCAACTCCTGACCCGCAAGTTGATTGAGTGCCTGACTGTGCGCATTCGATTTTGCAATGCGCGAGAGGTGCTTGTATATGTGGTATTCGGTCACTTCGTTCTGTTGCAATACGGTAATCTGCGCAAGAACCTCCTGACTTAAACCTTTGTCCTGTTTACCCATGCATATTTCTTAAAGTTCATAACTTAATATCCTTCCTGCAACGACAAAACTTACGGTTTCATCCATTCGAAGGTAAGATAGTGCTCTCCGTTCATGCCTAAACTGCTATACGTTTTATAGGCATTATGGTTGGTTTTATCGACATACAACCGGATGCCTTTTATGGCATCATCGTCCGTTACTTTTTCGCGAAGAAAATGATACATGGCCGAATAGATGCCCCTTCTCCGGAATTCAGGCTTAACAAATACAGACTGAATCCACAAAATAGTACCATTTCGCCAATCACTCCACTCATAGGTTGTTAGCAGCGAAGCCACTACCTTCCCATCTACTTCGGCAACATAATACAACCCTCTGCCTTCGGCCTCGAAGACTCCGGCAACTCCCCGGCCGACAGTCTCTCCTGATAGCACAAGCGACTCAGTTTCCCAGGCCATAGTTAACTGAAATTCAACTATCGAATCGATGTCGTCGCGGGTTGCGATTCGTACATTTACAGTTTGTGTCATTTGCGCCCGAAATTAAAAAAAAAGTAGCTTGCATTTACTATTCAACCGTCCAATGTTTATTTGGATCAGGGAAGATCCATCAAAATGGAAGAAACAACGAGTTGACCAGAGAACAATAGCAACGCAATGAATGTTATTTAAATTTGGAAATTGATGCTAAAGCAATGGCTTATCAGGCATTGTAAAGGTAGATTTCCGAAATGCTTTATCCAATTAAATTTACACCTACAAAGATCTACTTTCCGATGGAGATCCAAAAGCAAAATTATATCTGGCACACGAGATTTTTTCTCATTTTGTTTTATTCAGTAGGCATTGCGGGTTTTTCCCTGCCCTTAACCCATGACTTGTTTCAGCAACTGGTTCCTTTAAATCTGCTGGTGAGTGCCCTGCTGCTTTTTGCTTATCACACCCCTTGGAAGATGAAGCATGTTGGGGTCATGTTTGCCATCGCTGCAGCAGGTTTCTTTGCCGAGATGGTGGGCACCCGCACAGGCCTTATCTTTGGCAATTACTCCTATGGAGAGGCGCTGGGATTGAAGCTTTTTTCCACTCCACTGCTGATTGGACTTAACTGGCTTTTGCTGGTGTATTCAGTTTTTGGGCTATTCCCGGGGCTTCATCAACATCGAATTTTCCCGCTGATTGGCGCCTCTGTGCTGGTAATATTTGACGTGGTAATGGAACCGGTAGCAATAGCCACCAATATGTGGAGCTGGGAAGGAGGACCTGTTCCATTGCAGAACTATGTAGCCTGGTTTGTGATTGCATCTGTTATGATTTTTGTTCTCCAGCGCTCCAGAATCGCAGGTAAAAACCCCATTTCGGCTTGGCTCTTCAGTATACAATTCATCTTTTTTCTGATACTAAACTTCATTCTCACCTAATACTTAACCTTAGCTACAAGAAACAAATGTGTAACTTTAGGAACTATAACCATTGTTAAACTTTGCAAGTAAGATTAAGAATACCATGGGCATACTCATCGCATTATCAATCTATCTCTTATGGCTCGGCCACCTTGTATACTCCTTGCTGTATGTGTCAGTCGATCCGCTTTCACCCTGGCTTTACCTGCACATTCTGATTCAGGGATACCTCTACACCGGATTGTTTATAACCGGACATGATGCAATGCATGGAACCGTGGCTAAAAACCGTCGGATAAACGATGCAATTGGCTGGATTGCAACCCTCTCATTCGCATTTTTATCGTACAACCGCCTGCGAAAAAATCATTATCTCCACCACCGTTTCCCGGGTACCGGGAAAGACCCCGACTTTTATCCTGCCAGCAATCGTTTCTTCACGTGGTGGCTGGCTTTTATGGTGCGGTACTCCACCTGGTGGCAAATGGTACTGATGGCCCTTACCTTCAACATACTGCTGCATGGATTTGCCGGCCTTAACGAATGGAATCTTCTGGCTTTTTGGGTTGTTCCGGCCTTTCTTGGCACCTTTCAGCTTTTTTATTATGGCACCTACGAGCCACATAGAAGACCACATACCGAGGAGCTGGGTGAGCACAAGGCAAGAACCCTGAAGCGCAACCATCTCTGGGCTATGCTCTCATGCTACTTTTTTGGTTATCACCGCGAGCACCACGAAACTCCCACTACCCCATGGTGGAAACTCTATTCGGTGAAGAAAAACTGATGGCTCTCCAACATGATTAAATCGAACCGTCAGGCGCTTCCTCTGTGGTTTTTCACCAGCTACTTCCGGTTGCTGCAGAAGCTGCTGTTCCGCAAGGTGACATTTGTGGTCGAAAACAGCCTTCCTGATGGCCCTGTTCTATTGCTCCAGAACCACTTCAGTTGGTGGGATGGATACTGGTCTTATTATATTGCCGAGAAACTTCTGTCCCGGAAGTTTCATGTTATGATGCTGGAAAAAGAGTTGCGCAAAAGGATGTTCCTTACCCGTACCGGAGCATTCTCGGTCGATCCCGATGGGAAGGGGGTTGTTTCGAGTCTTCGGTATGCCGCTGATCTCCTTTCGGATAGTTCCAAACTGGTTGCGCTGTATCCGCAGGGAAAAATTGAGAGCCACTTTCTGTCCTCCATCGAATTTAAGCCCGGTGCCGAATCATTACTGCGCCTCTCCCCGTCGAATGTGCAAGTGATTTTTGCCGCAGCCCATATCCATTATGGCGCTCCGGCCAGGCCCGAAGCATTCATCTATATCAGGCATATCGCACTTACCCCTGGTTCGACTTTGCAAGAGGCTTACAATCAATTCTATCGTGAAACCCGTAACTTTGTGATTGAAAAATCCAAGAGCGATGAAGCATAACATAGTGCTTGCCTGCCAAATCTTTGTTCCCTCTCCTTTTTCTGCAGGGAAGTCATGTATCCATTCTTATTTCAAGACTGCACCATGATTATTTTGGCCTGGAGTATAATAGGGTTGACTATTCTTCGCACAGCGATTGCCCTGTTCAATCTTTTCACACGAAATGAATTGTCGTATATAACCTGCGCCGATCCGCCCAAAGTTTCGGTACTGATACCCGCACGTAATGAAGAAGCCACTCTCCCGCTGTTGCTAAGGGATCTGGAAAACCTGAAAAATCCTCCTTTTGAGATTTGGGTCTGCGACGATCACTCCACCGATGGAACGGCCAATATTCTTCAACAATTTTCGGGTACCTCATCGCGCATCAGTTACTTCTCCGGAAAAGAGTTGCCGGCCGGATGGCTTGGTAAAAATTTTGCATGTCATCAATTGGCGACAAAGGCCAAAGGCGATCTTTTACTTTTTCTCGACGCCGATGTCAGGGTCTCTGGCGATGCTCTGTTTAAGGCCGCCTGTCAGATGCAGCAGAACAACTATGCATTGTTGTCCATCTTTCCCACACAAACCATGAAACATATCGGAGAGTATCTGTCGGTGCCTATTATGAATTCCATTCTACTTAACCTTCTACCCCTGCCTTTGGTACGGTGGTTGTCATTTCACAGTTTGTCGGCAGCCAATGGTCAGTTTATGCTGTTCGATGCTGCAAATTACCACCAGAATGGTTGGCACAGTCAGGTACGTAACCATTCTACAGAGGACATTGCTATAGCGCGACTTGTGAAAAAATCGGGTGGTCAAATGGCCACCCTACTGGGAGGAAAAGAAGTTTTTTGCCGTATGTATCAGCGATACGACGAGGCACTGATGGGGTTCTCACGCAACGTTCATCACTACTTTGGAGGTAGCCGTTTGGTAATGTGGGGTTATTGGTTGGCGCAGCTACTCGGCGGGTTGGCATTTACATTGTTATGGGGGTTGGCCGGACTGCTTATCTGGTTAGGGTTGGTAATAATCAACCGAATGGCTGTAACTTTGGCCAGCCGTCAGCCTATGAAAGTGATCGGGTTAACTCCGTTGCATTGGATTACGCTTTTTCTGCTGGCGTTTAAAAACAGTTTACAGGGAATCAAAAAGGAATCGGTATGGAAAGGTCGAAAAATATCGGTATAGCAATCTTGCTCTTTTTCATTTTTGTAGCTGGTTTTCAGGCATCCGGTCAAGACTCGGGTTGCTTCTTCCGGGAAGGATATGCCGTTGGCAACATCGAAAACTGGGAGCCGGAGATTCGAAAAATTGAAGCACGACATACAGGTAATTATGAAAAATTAATGGAAGGGCTGCTGGCTCGGTATGGCTTTATGGGGTACCTTATCGGCAGCAAGCAGACCAGCAGGGCCCGCAAATTTCTCGACGAAACCGAAAGCTTGCTCAATTCCTACCGAAAACAACACCCCAACGATGCCCGGCTAATGGCTGTGAGTGCGGCAATGGTAGGCTTTCGTATAGGACTCTCTCCCCTGCGGGCTCCCTTCCTGGGACCGCGAAATGTTGAAGCCTGGGAAACTGCCCTAAAAGCCAATCCCAATGAACCCCTCGCCCATCTCGAAAAAGGAAACTCCCTATTTTACCGTCCTGCAGCCTTTGGTGGAAATAAAACCGAAGCCGAGTTGGCCTTCCGACGTGCCCTGCAGTTGCTCGATCGCGACACATGCAACTGGGTTTACAGCTTTGTTCAGGTAAGGCTATATGAAGCTTGCAAGGCTAATGGGAAAAAATCCGATGCCGAAAACCTAAGAAAAGAGTTGCAGCAGCAACCCGGCCATTTCAGATGGATCGACGACTTGTAATATTTAAGGCGGACCAGAGGTACCCGCAGTTGAATAGATCAATAGAGCTTTTTGGTCTCTGAACCCACAAAATAGTGGCTAAGAATCTGCCGGTAACCATAACCCTTCTCTCCCATAACGGCCGCTCCAATCTGACACAATCCGGTTCCATGTCCCCAGCCGGCGCCAACCAAACGTATGGTTTGGGGTATCTCCCCCGACCCTCCGATATATTCCACGGTGAATGCCGAACTGTAGAGATGGCTTTCCGAGAGCCATTTTCGGATTTCAAGTTCCTTGCCTACCACCATGGTTTTGAGTGTCCCCCGTATGCGGAGTCGGATGATTCGTCCTGAGAAACCGCGGGTCAGGGGTTCCAGGGCTATAATTTCTCCGAAATCGATGCCCGATTTACGATGGATCAACTCCTTCAGGGTAGCCTGACTATACTCTACCTGCCATCGGTAGAAATCGGTGGTTTTCTGATCAAAATCTGGAAGCACCTGCGATAATATATGCTGATCGTGGGTATTACAGAAGGCCCGGGGGGCAGAGGTAATCCACTTTACAGCCGCGGTTTCGTCGCGCAAATCCATCTCGGGGGGCTTCCCCAACGGATCTTTATCGGCCACCGCAATAAGGTAGGGCTTTGGCAAAGGCTCCCAGTTGTTCTCAAAACTCTCGGAAACTCCTCCGCAACACTTTGAGAACCGGGCATCGCAAATGGTATTGTCGTAGACAAGTACCTCTCCGGCTGTATCGTCGACCGCCTCGGCAGCCTTTGCCGAAATAATTTTGGTGATACCATGGTAGCGCTGACAGTGATCGTCGGCACAAACTTCGAAACGAACATGGTCTTCGCGGTCGTACCAACGAACCACCTCCTCCTCACTCACTTCAGAAGAGGAATATTCTTCGCTGCTATGTGCAAGTCCCTGCATTTTCTCAACCTGAGCAAGCAACCAGCTGCGCGAAATAACAGCGTGCGCCCTGAGCAAATCGCCAGAACTTGTGGCACTCATTTCGGACGAGATAACACTTTTCAGATAGTCCTCGAGGTGTACCGTATTGATTACCCGAATCGCATTTTCCTCCATTATGAAGCGCAAGCCTCCGGTAAATCTTTGATCTTCGAGTTGCTCCCAATGGAAGGCTATGCCAATGGTTACACCCTTCAGGAGAAATGAGTTGGTGCGAAAAACAGGAATCAAAGCAATTTCTTCCTCTGTAATTACAAACAACTCCTGCCCTTCAAGAATAAACTTCGATCCCTTTATCTTTACGGTATAGGTACCCTGACTCAGCATATTGTTGTTATAACGGTAGCTTGTTTCGAGCACAAACGTAATCTCCTTGCCGGTCATAATGCCAACATTCAGAATGGGCTGTTTCTTTAGTTCCATGATAAAATCCTTTCCTTCAAATGCATAAAATCAGCTCCTTTCAGGGTTACCTGATCATATATGGATCGCAGATCCTCTTTTGTAATTTTCAAAAAATCTTCCTTCCGGGGGAGTACTATCAATCCCCCCAGCTCAACAGTGGCGGGACTCACCAGTAACCTGTCGTCGCCTTCGGCGAAGTATTGATAAGGCCTTTGAGCAGACCGGGGAAAGAGAACTACGGTGTACCCCTTTGTATCGAACCAGCCCAGCAGGTTCATCATTGGTTCAACCCCCTGAGGGTCAACCGGCAGCAGCTCAATAGTGCGTCGCAGTGCCCGCGCCAGACCCATGGGATTGTCTCCCCGGAAAATCAGCATCCGCCGCAGAGAATTCTCTGCAGTGAAGATGTGCGTTGCGTCGGTTTCGCAAAGCAGGTGGGTTGTTGATCCCGGAAGGGTGTCAAGTTCATCCTCGAGAGGCATTGCTCCCTTACTTCCGGCCTGAAAATGAAAATGATCGGGGGCCGATGCTCCGGTAGCCGGTCCGTTATAGAAAACAACAAAATCGGAGAAGCTTTTCAAAGCACGTAAAAAGACTGGGATCCTCTCAATTATGCGCTGATCTTCATGGCATTGAGACGCCAGGGTGAGATGCAATGGAAAAATAGGGAATGGGTTGCAAAGCACCGAATAGCCTCGTCCGAAAGGGATGGCTCCTTGCTCCGAAGGTCGGTTTTCTGCACACAGGAAACAGGGGCGGGCGGCAATAGATGCACTATCCGTTTTGGCATCCGACGAACGAATACGCCCGGGATTGTGCTGGCAAACAATGGTGGTGCTCCCGAAGTTAAAAGTACGTGTGGTGACCTGCAACATTGAAGCGTAGTTCACTGATGCTAATGGCCAGTGAGCACACTGGTGGGCAACCAGCGCCGATGCCCGTGTCGATAATGTACCAACAGATCCGTAGGGTTTAAGTTCGGAATTGGTCAGGTAGTTCATTGCGCTGTAGTTGCCTGTAATTCGATAACGGAAAGGTACTATTTAAATTGCATTTTAATTCCGGCGACGCCGCCCGCAGGGACTAAATTCCGTTAAATTTTGACCCTCACCGGGCGTGATGGCTGACCTTCGTTGTTCAGTCGGTCGAGTACCGTTACAGTAATCCAATAGGTATGCCGCCTACCCGGACGCTGGGTAAATTCAATCCACGGATCAGTGGCCAGAAAGCGCATTCGCAAACCTTCGCGGGCTTCTGCCTCCCGCTTCGATGGGTAAAGGTGAACTACATAGCGCTGAGGCTTGCCTCCGGGAAAAGGAGTTTCTGCCTGATCCCATTCGATACGTGTTTGCTTTACTGTGACCTTTTCGGGTACAGGCAATTCACCCATTTGCAACCAGGGCATAGGGGGTACCAAAGCAGGCAGGCTATAAAGCCGATTGATGAGCGAATCCTGAAACCCGAGTAAATCGCGGTTGAAATGGCGGCTGCTGAAGAATGCACTCCCCGACACATTGGGAAACTGACGAAGAAAATCGATCTGTTTAGGCAACTCTCCCGGTTTGCCCCAGGCGGTATTGGGTGCCGA
>DIUI01000005.1:0-17478 GCA_002428215.1 Prolixibacteraceae bacterium UBA6162 | reverse complement strand
ACCCAGGGTTTAATCTCCTTAATGGTCTCTCCCAGCATCTTTATAAGGATATCTACATTTTCGCGACGCCAGTCGGCCCTGGCATCCTTGAAAAAAGCTCTGTTGTAAAGAGCAAAAGATGCATTGTCAGGAAATGGATCAGCCGTGGGATAAGGGTAAAAATAGTCGTCGAAATGTATGGCATCCAGATCGTAACGCTCAACCAGCTCGGCGACGACACGAGCCAGGTAGTCGCGGGCTGCCGGTACCCCCGGATCGAAATAGAGTTTTCCTCCATACTCTACCACCCATTCCGGATGTTTGAATGCGATATGCGTCGAAGCCAGAGGTTCGCGGGCATGCTGAGCCAGCCTGTATGGATTAAGCCAGGCATGCAGCTCCATGTCGCGGCGGTGACACTCCTCAATCCAAAACTGAAGCGGATCGAAATAGGGTTCCGGTGCCTCCCCGGGCTCCCCGGTAAGGTAGCGCGACCATGGATCAATGCTGGAGGGATAAAAAGCATCGGCGGCCGGCCGGACTTGCAGAATTATCGTATTCATACCTAATTGCTGCTGCTGATTAAGCGTTTGCAAAATTTCGGCTTTAAGCCTGTCGGTCGACAATCCTGGTCTCGATGGCCAGTCGATATGGTTTACGGTAGCCACCCATACCCCTCTGAATTCGGGAGTCGGATAGAGCTGTTGGCCTCTGGATTTATGCGAAAACAGCGAAAGAGAAGAGATCAGAAAGACTAAAAGAAGTGATCTGGCGGTTGAAACAAACATAAGGGCGAAGGTTATTATGGTGTGGCAAAAATAGCAATATTGATGAAGTTACTCCATCGGGCAATAACTAATGCTGCGAAGCAGTATCAGCACTCACCCAAGGCAAGGGGTAAGGCTGCAAACTATACTCAACCGATAATCAGTTTCCCAAATAATTAGGTAAATTGGAAACGTAAAAACGGTCATAATTAATAGTTCCCTAAAGTTCTGTAAGAATCGTATGTCGCAAGAAATAAGAATTGCTATCGCCTCGCACAACCCTGTAAAAATCGATGCAGTAATGGATGGTTTCTCCCGTGCAGGTATCAGTCCAGTAAAAATTGAAGCGTTCAATGCACCTTCGGGGGTGGCCGATCAACCCATGAGTGATGCGGAAGCTTTGAAAGGTGCTGTAAACCGAGTAACTGCCCTGCGTGCTGAGGAAGCCGATTTTCGCATTGGCATCGAAGGTGGAATCCAGCAGAGAGGGGAACAGTACGAAGCATTTGCATGGGTTGTTATAGAATGGGATGGGGGAACAGGAAAAGCAAAAACAGCAGCATTTGAGCTTCCGCCCGAAGTATGTAAGCTCATCAGAGAGGGGTATGAACTGGGAGAAGCCAACGACAGGGTGTTTGGGCAAGTTAATTCAAAACAAAAAGGAGGGGCAGTAGGACTGCTTACAAACAACGGAGTTACCCGCACCCAGCTATACAGCCTCGCTGTTCAGCTGGCACTGATTCCCTATCTGAACAAAAACCTCTACCCTTAAAACAGGCTTTATGCGCTGGTTTTTAAACAGCTCCCTCCGTTAACTCATCCCAATATTCCACAGCTCTTCGTGTATGAGGAATAACAATGGTGCCTCCTACCAGATTGGCGACCGAAAAAATTTCGAAAACCTCTTCGGTTGTTATACCAAGCTCAAAGCACTTACCCAAATGGTATTTGATACAGTCGTCGCAGCGCAGCACCATAGAGGTTGCGAGACCCAACATCTCCTTAACTTTCGACGAAAGGGCACCATCCTGATAGGTCAGTGTGTCGAGGCTGTATATCCGCTTCATTACCTTATTGTCGGCCGCCAAAATGCGTTCGTTCATCTTTTCGCGGTAAGCATCAAATTCGTTGACAAGTTTTCCCATGACATAAAATTTTGTGCAAAGATAATTCAAACGTAACCAATATGCAGCTATGCACCCCATTTTGAACGCCGGGTGTCTGAAGTCGGCAACACCCCTTAAATACAGTTGGCAACCAATTTAAAGTTTTGTAAACTCAGGCATACAGGGCATTGGGACGTTGCTGATTTCTCTGTATACCTTCCTGTCTTAAATCACTGCCTTAAACTGCTTTAAAAAGAGGTTCGTTTTATATAATGATTGTATATTTGCATGGATTTTGTGATCCGTTCAGGCATGTTGAAGTTTACTACAATCTTTGCTGCCCAAACGAAACCACAAGGAATGGTGAAAAAGAGTTGCATGATGCGGTTGATTTTTTTGGTACCGTTGCTTTTTCTTTTCGGGAAAACCCCGGCTCAATTGTCGGCTACTCCCGGAGAGCAGACGCAGACACCCGAAATTTTCCAGCGGCTGCAGATTACCCAGGATCCTGGACTGGCCAAGATGGTAGAGTGGCACATTCGTAAAAATGAAGCTACCCGGGGCATCAATGGATTCAGGGTCGAAATCTTCTTCTCTTCGGCCCTAAACGCCCGTCAACAGGCACAACAAATCAGAACCAACGTATTGCGCGATTATCCCGGAGTGAGTGTATATCTGCTCTATGTTTCGCCCGACTTCAAAGTCAGGCTGGGAGATTTTCGAACCCGCAACGAAGCGCTGGAACTGATGCACCGGGTAAGCGGCCAATTTCCAAAAGCCTTTGTGGTGCGAGATCTGATTGAATTTCCAAACCTACATTAATTCCAAACCCTGCATGAGCGACGCCATAAAACACGAATGCGGAATAGCGCTGATCCGACTGCTCAAACCTCTCTCCTTCTACCAGGAAAAATATGGCACCTGGCAATATGGTCTCAACAAACTTTACCTGCTCATGGAGAAGCAGCACAACCGGGGGCAGGATGGAGCGGGAATGGTCAACATCAAAATCCATCTCGATCCTGGCCAGGAGTACATAAAACGGTATCGCTCGGTTAATCAGAATCCTATCAGCGATATCTTTGGCAAGGTTAAGAAAGCATGGAAAAAAGCCCGCGAGGAAGATCCCTCCAATGTCGATCCCGAATGGGTTTACAGTCACCTGCCCTTTACCGGTGAACTTTTCCTGGGCCATCTGCGGTATGGAACTTTTGGCCAAAACAGCATCGAGTATGCCCATCCCATTATGCGGCAAAACAACTGGAAATCGCGCAATCTGGCCCTGGCCGGAAATTTCAACCTCACCAATACCAACGAACTTTTTCATAAACTCATTGATCTTGGTCAACACCCCATTGCCTATACCGATACCATTACGGTTCTCGAGAAGCTGGGGCACTTCCTCGATGAGGAGAACCAGTATCATTTCAGACAATACAAAAACGAAGGCTACTCCAATCGCGAAATTTCTCCGCTAATCGAAAAAAATCTCGACATACAGAAAATTCTGGAACGATCGTCGAAGGATTGGGATGGAGGTTATACCATAGCCGGACTTATTGGCCATGGCGATGCCTTTGTAATGCGCGATCCATGGGGTATCAGGCCGGCATTCTATTACCACGACGACGAAATCGTGGTGGTAGCGTCCGAACGTCCTGTAATTCAAACGGTGATGAATGTGCACTTCGACTCCGTTAAGGAGGTCAGGCCGGGCGAAGCTCTCGTGATTAAGAGTGATGGCCGAATCAGCAATGAGTTGGTAAGGGTACCCCACCAGCGAACCTCCTGTTCGTTCGAACGGATTTATTTCTCAAGGGGTTCCGACAAAGACATCTACCAGGAACGTAAAAAACTTGGGGAGCTTCTGGCTCCAACAATTTTGGAACGGGTCAATTATGACTTCGAGAGTACCGTTTTCTCCTATATTCCAAACACCTCCGAAACGGCCTTCTACGGAATGGTGAATGGTATCCGTAACCATTTGGTTGAGTGGAAGATCGAAGAGCTCCGAAAGTACAATGGTTCGCTTACCAACGAACAGATCCGCGACATTATATCTGTTGAGCCACGCGTAGAGAAGATTGCCATTAAAGATGCCAAACTGCGCACCTTCATCACCGATGAGGGCAGCCGCCACGACCTGGTAGCTCACGTGTATGATGTTACCTATGGTATTGTTAAGAATCATCACGACACCCTGGTCATTATCGACGACTCCATCGTAAGGGGTACCACCCTGCGCGATAGCATCATCAGAATCCTCGATCGGTTAAAACCCCGGAAAATTTTAATCGTTTCATCGGCTCCACAAATCAGGTACCCCGACTGCTATGGTATTGATATGACGCGGCTCGATGGTTTCATTGCCTTTAATGCTGCCATTGATTTGCTGCATGAAACCAAACAGTCAGACATCATACAACAGGTTTACCAAAAGTGTAAAGAGCAGGAGAATCTGCCCAACGAAGAGGTGGTAAACTTTGTGCGGGAAATCTATAAACCCTTTACCACCGAAGAGATTTCGGCACGAATTGCAAAGCTGGTAACACCTGCCGAATGTAATGCAGAGGTAGAAATTGTATTCCAGAGCATCGAAAATCTGCACGAGGCTTGTAAAAACGATACCGGTGACTGGTATTTTACTGGAAATTATCCTACCCCCGGCGGAAACAAGGTGGTGAACGCATCGTTCATCAACTACATTGAAGGAAAATCAGGTCGGGCATATTAATCACACCCGGGAACTACCTAAGCTATTCGGGCAAAAGCCACGATTCCGACTCCTTACCCTTTATGTAGGTTTCAATGTGACGTCCTACTTTGGCTTCGTATAAATCGCTTACGGTTAATATAATACCTGTTTCAAGTACTTCTCCAAATTCGCGGTTTACCGCTGTTCCAAAGGTCTTCATCGAAGGAGAGAGATTCATATAGGCATTGAACAGGGGAGGAATATTTTCGCCGTAATTGCGCACACTTTGCGATAAAATTTTGTAATCCTCCTTATAGGAACCTCCCACGAACAGTGCCTCCATTTTGGCAGTATCGATACCAAATTCAACCGGATCGATAGGATATACCAGGTTTTCGTCGTCGCGGAAATATTTGTAAAAGAAGTATTGAATCAGATTGCGGGCTTCGGTATGAAAATGGGTATACATGGTAACCTTTCCGAAGAAGTATTTAATCTCGGGGTGATCAACAGTGAGGGCTCCCAGCCCATCCCATAGGTTGTCGAGAGCAAAAAGGGCTTTGGCTCCAGCCTTGCTCGACTGATAATCGGGCTGAACAAAGGAGCGCCCGAGCTCTAGTGTATAGGGGACATAATCTTTGCAAAACTTTTCGGAAAAACGGAATAGATGCGCTGTGGCCAGATTGAGATGTCCGTTGCTGTCGCGCGAAGCTTCACTGCAAAGCATATATCGGTAACCACCCAATATCTCTTCGGCATCAGGATCCCAAACAATTAGCTGACGGTATGGCGGATCTATGACGTCGAGCTCATCAAGATCGACAGACTTTCCGGTTCCCCCGCCTGCATCGCGAAAAGAGAGCTCCCGTAACCTTCCAATCTCCTGCATAATCGCAGGCGAATCGAGGTGGGTAATGATGTAGATATCGTTTCCTCCCTTATTGGTTTTCCGCATGAACTTGTCCGGTGTCAATTCTGCCCTGATGGCCTCTCTTGGCACCGGTGGAATAAGCTCTTCCATAAAGTAATATCAGCAGTTTAATTATCTATTCTCCTCTCTCTGTTACTATGCCCCGCCGGGATTCTGTTTATTGCACCAATTGGCCAAAGAAACATACAACTCAGGCTTTTGCGAAACTCTTTTTTGTGCCACAAAAGTATCTTTTCGACTTAACCAACACAGCAGCATTAAGATGACAAGTGGCAAAAATAGTTATAAAATTTCCCGATTGTCAAATGACAACTTATTTTTTATGACTTAAGTCAGCTTTGGGAAGCTCGTATACCATTTCCCTAACATGCGAGGCCCACTCCAGCTGACTTCGGGAACGATCGAAGGTTTGCCACGGAATGGGAGCACCAAAGTACAAAGCCACCTTTTTGCGACGATGCCGGTATGTTTCATCCGGAAGTAGAAACATCTCCAGGTTCCACTTAATGCCCAGCAATTTACGCAGTCCGGCGACTCTATAAAAACGGTTCGAATTACGACCCGAAATAAAGACGGGTATAACATCGCGCTTGTACTGCACCGCCTTTGCCACAAAATGTTTCTGCCAGGGCAAATCAACAACCTTACCTTTAATCTTCCGGGAGGCATACCCCGATGGGAAAATCAAAATCTGTGTTCCCGATTCATACGTTTTAGCGAGTAACCGGGCAGAGTCGCGACTGTTTCCCCCATGCTTGTTTACGGGAACAAACAGCGTTGAAAGGTTGGGGATTTTCATTAAAACATCATTCACCAGAAACTTAAAGGCTCCCAGCTTGTTGAAAACCACCGACATCAGCAACATCGAGTCAAATCCACCCAAAGGGTGGTTGCTCACAAAGATGTAACTGCCATCGGTAGGGATATTCTCCTGACCAAAAACCTCGGATGTAACTTCAAACTCACTGACCACAGCATCCACAAATTCCGGTCCCTCGAGGTGGCCGTTGTTTTGCATAAAATTGTTCATGAAGTCGAGCCGCATGATGTTGTGAATCATCCGGTATATAAATCCCGGAATCAGACGCCCGAGCGAGGGATTCTTCTCCATCATAAGCTCCCTTACATCGACAGGCTTAAATGGCTTTTGGTTATTTGATTGCTCCATAATTATGGCTCATTAGGTAAAGAGCATACAAAAATAGCATTGAAATTGAAATCGCCACCCATAAAAATTGATTAAAGAAGATGCTAAAAAGCCCGCTGGCGCCATGGCATCACAAACTGCAACCCCAACCCGATAATGATTAGCTGCCTGTAAAGAAACATCACCGCTCCGGCGTTCGCAATGCTAAGCTGCTGTGAATAGATCGGTTGTCTATCCTTGCCTGAAAGGAGAACCTCCAGAAAATCAATACAACAAGAGTTATTAACATCTATTTTATTCACAATTCCAAGAATGATTAATGCCTATATATCAGCAACATAAACCATTTGCAGGCATTGCACTGTTTGTTTTACTAACAATATATCAACAGCTTACCGACCAATACCCCTCAAAGCGCTGTGGAATAAGATGTAATAAAGTGTCACAGATTGGAATAAATGTTATAATTTTACTTTTCAAAATATTGCAATTGATGATTCGGTTTTCCGCCAAATATAGTGCCCTGATCGACGATAAGGGCAGGGTTGTATTCCCGTCGGCCTACAAAAAGGCCCTTGGAGATATGGCCGACGAACTGCTTGTGGTGGAGAAGGACATCTACAAAACCTGCCTGAACATCTATCCCCAGCGCTATTGGAATCAGCATCTCGAAAGCATTGAACGCCAACTTAATCCATTCAACGAAGCCGACGATGACCTGCTGGCCGGCATTTACGAAAACTTCACCACAGTGGCTCTTGCACCCAACGGCCGCATTAATATTCCGGATGAATTTCTGTCGTACGCAGGCATTAGCCGCGATGTGGTATTCTTAGGCAAAGGGAAGTCGATAAGGGTATGGGACGAAAAACAGTACAACGAAAATAAAACATCCCAGCGGCCTTTGAAAGATCTGTTTAAAGATCGACTGGGAGGTGCAGGTAACAACGAATGAGCAGCTACCACATACCCGTAATGCTGAGCCAATGCATCGAAGGCTTACTTATCGACCCCAAAGGAACCTATATCGACGCTACCTTTGGAGGCGGTGGGCATGCCCGCGCAATCATTCAGCAACTGACCAGCGGTCGTCTGTATGGGTTTGACCAGGACGAAGATGCTGCTGTAAACCGCTTCGACGATGACCGGCTGATATTTGTCCGCGCCAACTTCAGGTATCTGCGAAATTTCATGCACCACTACGGAGTATCGGAAGCCGATGGCATTCTGGCCGACCTGGGAGTTTCTTCGCACGATTTCGATCAGGCCGAACGGGGGTTCTCTTTTCGATTCGATGCACCACTCGACATGCGAATGAACCAGCAGGCAGGCATGACTGCAGCCGATGTGGTTAACCAATACGAAGAAGTGCCCCTGCTAAACCTGTTTCGTGTCTACGGGGAGATTCCCAACGCACGAAATCTTGTACGAGCCATCATTGGCGTCCGCACGATATCTCCGATAAAGACTACCACGCAGCTTCTCGAAGCAATCAAAGGATGCGTGCCCCGGGCGACCGAGAAAAAATATCTCGCTCAGGTTTTTCAGGCCTTGCGCATTGAAGTAAACGACGAATTGGGTGCCCTCAGAGAATTTCTGTTGAGCGCCTTCGAAATACTTAAACCGGGTGGTCGGTTGGTAGTTATGACCTACCATAGCCTGGAGGACCGTCTGGTTAAAAATTTTCTCAAATCGGGCAATCTGGAGGGGAAAATCGAAAAAGACTTCTTTGGAAATGTGGAAACACCCTTTGTGCTGCTCAACCGGAAGGTTATTGTCCCATCGGAGCAGGAAATAGAAGAAAATCCCCGGTCGCGCAGCGCCCGGCTCAGAATTGCGGAAAAAAAGTAGATAACTATGGAGACCACGAATGAACAAAGCAGCAAAAAAAAGCCCAAAGTGAGCTCCTTCCTGAAAGGTACTATTCTCACCGACGAGCATGTTACGAGTCAGTTTCCCTTTATCATCTTTCTGGTATTTCTGGGTTTTTTAATGATCACCAACCGCTATCGTTCAGAGAAAGTTATAAAACAGATTGTGGTTCTGCAGGACAGTATCGACGGTCTGCGCTCGCAATCGATCTCCAACTCCGTGAGGCTAATGAACTTGAGCCGGCCATCGGAGGTGGTACAGAAGGTTCAGGAAGCAGGGCTTGGCCTCGAGGAATCGAGCAGAGCCCCCCAACAGATTGAAGTAAAAAAACTACGGTAAGGAAAATAATGAGTCCGCGCAACAAAATAACCTTTAACCTCGCCATCATCTATCTGATGATGTTTGCCATAGCCGCCCTGGTTATGGGCAATATTGTGTCGGTGCAAAGGCTCAACAACGAACGCTGGCAGAATCTCTCCGCATGGCTCAACGACAACACCACCACCATCGATGCCAACAGGGGTAATATCCTGTCTGACGACGGAAACATCATTGCAACTTCGGTGCCCGGCTACTATGTGCGCATCGATCTTGGAGCCGAGGGTGTTAAAAGAGTGTTCAACAACGAAAAAGATTCCCTGGCGTTGCGGTTATCACAAATGTTTCGCGACAAACCAGCCTCCGTTTACCGCAAAAATCTCGAAGAAGCCTTTCGGAAAGGGATCCGCGGATTTATGCTAACTCCCCGGAAAATCGACTACAACGAATTGCAACAAATCAAAGAATTCCCGATTCTGCGCAGAGGAACCTACGGAGGCGGACGGATTATCGAACAGGAAAACCAGCGGGTACTGCCTATGGGCAAGCTGGCCGCCCGAACCATTGGAACCCTCAACCGGGGTGCACAGGGTGGTGAGTTCGGATATGCAGGCAATACCGGACTTGAAGCTGCTTACGAAGTTCACCTTAAGGGTAAACCGGGTGTGGGGTATCGTCAAAACCTGTCAGGACGCTGGGTAAACCGCGTTGAAATTGAACCAAGCGACGGCATGGACATCCTGACCCATATCGATGTAAGGTATCAGGACATTGCCCAAAGTGCTCTTGAACGTCAGCTAAAAATGAGCAATGCCGAATGGGGAACACTGGTGCTCATGGAGGTAAAAACCGGTGCCATAAAAGCCATTGCCAACCTGGGCAGAGTGTCGCCAGGCAATTACGACGAAATATACAATTATGCCATAGGCCATGCCGGCAATTACGAGCCGGGATCTACCTTTAAACTAATCTCCCTTATGGTGGCCCTCGAGCATGGAGTAGTCGATACCAGCGATGTAATAGATACCGGGCGGGGTGTATGGCAATACAAAGGGCGCAACATCTTCGACAGCGATTACCAGTATGGAGGGCACGGCGAATTGACCATTCGTGGAATATTCGAAAAATCTTCCAATGTTGGATTTGCCAAAATGATCACCACCCATTATGAGCAAAATCCCCGCCGCTTTGTCGATCAGCTCCACTTTATGGGGGTAAACAAACCCTTAAACCTGGAACTCCAGGGCGAAGGCATTCCCTATTTCAAATATCCGGGCGATAAAGACTGGTGGGGGACTACATTGGCCTGGATGTCGTATGGCTATGAAACCAAAATGACACCGCTTCAAACCCTTGCCTTCTATAATGCCGTGGCCAACGACGGCAAGATGATGAAACCCCAGCTCGTTAAAGAGATTCAGGATCGTGGCGATGCAGTGGAGCGATTCAGACCCGAAGTTATTCACCCGGCCATTGCCTCACGCGAAACCATCAGAAAAGCTCAGAGCCTTCTGGCTGCCGTGTGCGAAACCGGTACCGGCCGTTCCATTCAAAGTCAGCATTTCAAAACTGCCGGCAAAACCGGAACCGCCCAAATCGCTTCAGGCACAGGAGGTTATGCCCGCGGGCTTTACCTGGCATCGTTTGCGGGTTATTTTCCGGCTCAAAACCCGGTCTATTCCATGATTGTGGTGGTAAACAAACCCCAGGGTGCCTTTTATGGCGGAGCTGTAGCAGGCCCTGTATTCAAAGAAGTAGCCGAAAAGATACACGCCATTTATACACTCGGCCAATCACATCCCGAAACTGTAAGGCAAATGGCGGCTGCTCCCGCTATCAAGACGGGCCGGACGCAGGACATAATGAAGGTACTGCGGGCATTCGACCTCGATACCCGGGGGCGCAAACCGGAAGCCTATGTTGCCAGGGCCAGCAGCGATTCTACCGGCATATCGCTGGTACCGGTTGATATTGACAACGCCCAAATTCCTGATGTGCGCGGAATGGCTCCTGCCGATGCCGTCTATCTGCTCGAACAGGCCGGACTCCATGTCCGAATAAGTGGTGTTGGAAGAGTGAGAAACCAATCGATACCCCCCGGTGGAAAAATCCAGCTTGGGCAAACCATAACGCTGATATTGGGCTAACTCTATGAAAAAGTGGACAGATATAGCGCCAGCAACAGGAATCCTCGGAACCTACGGGGATACCGGAAAAGAAATTTCGGGCCTTGCCTTCGATTCCCGAAAGGTTGAGCCAGGATTCCTCTTTGTTGCCCAGCGTGGAACCCGAACCAATGGTCTGGACTTCCTGCCCATGGCCATCGAAAGGGGCGCAGCCGTTATAGTGGCCGAGACTCTCCCCGAAACCCTGCTGCCCGGTTTGCTATATGTGCATGTAGAAAATGCCGGTTATACCCTCGGACATCTTGCTGCCGCCTGGTATGAATACCCCTCATCAAAACTTAAACTCACAGGGGTTACCGGAACCAATGGAAAAACCAGCATTGCTACCCTGCTGTACGATCTCTTTACCAAAATGGGATACAGGGCCGGGCTGCTATCGACCATCTCCACCATTGTTGCCGGCCAGGAGGAAACGGCCACCCATACAACCCCCGATGCCCTGAGAATTCAGGAACTTCTTGCGGCCATGGTGGACGCCGGCTGCGATTACTGCTTTATGGAGGTTAGTTCTCATGCAGTAGTTCAGCAGCGCATAGCAGGTCTTCACTTTACTGGTGCCATTTTTACCAATCTTACCCACGATCATCTCGACTATCACAAAACTTTCGCCGAATACCTTAAGGCTAAAAAGGGTTTTTTCGATCTCCTGCCTGACACTGCTTTCGCTGTCACCAATATCGACGATAAAAACGGGTTGGTAATGACCCAAAACACTGCTGCCAGGGTGGTAACCTATTCTACCCGCGCAATGGCCAACCATCGTTGTAAAGTACTCGAACCGCACTTCGACGGTATGCTGCTGCAAATCGACAACAGGGAGGTATGGACCCGCTTTGTTGGGCGGTTTAATGCAGCCAACCTGCTGGCCGTTTACAGTTGTGCATTAGAGCTTGGACAACCTGCCGAAACCGTATTGAAAATCATCAGTGAACTGCAGCCGGTAACCGGTCGGTTCGATGCCGTTAGAAGCCGCGACGGAAAACTTGGCATCGTCGACTATGCCCATACTCCCGATGCCCTTAAAAATGTATTGGGGGCCATTGCTGAAATCAGAACCGGAAAAGAAAAGGTAATCACAGTAGTAGGAGCCGGCGGCGACCGCGACAAAACCAAACGACCAGAGATGGCAAGGGAAGCCGCCAATGCCAGCGATTTGGTTATCCTAACCTCCGACAATCCGCGCACCGAAGACCCCGAAACCATTATTCGCGATATGGAAGCAGGCATCGAGGGCGAAACCCGACGAAAGGTAATGTCGATTACCAACCGGCGCGAAGCCATCAAAACCGCTGTTAATCTGGCTTCAGCGGGCGATATAATTCTCGTGGCCGGAAAAGGTCACGAAAATTACCAGGAAGTGCATGGTGTAAAACACCACTTTGACGACAAGGAACAGCTGGCCGAATTTTTTGAACTAACCTAATGTAAGCCCAAAGAAATGATATACTTCCTATACGAATTATTGAAAGACAGCTCCATACCCGGAATCGGGATGCTGCAATACATCTCGTTCAGGGCGGGAGGTGCAGTTATTCTTTCCCTCATCATAACCACCGTTTTCGGTATGCGGCTTATACGCTTTCTGCAGCTAAAACAGATTGGCGAAGAGGTGCGCGATCTGGGTCTCGACGGCCAGATGCAGAAAAAGGGAACCCCTACCATGGGTGGCATTCTGATTCTTGCTGCCATTATAATCCCCACCCTGCTTTTTGCCCGGCTCGACAATATCTACATTTTACTAATGCTCCTGACTACCATCTGGATGGGCATCATCGGATTTACCGACGACTACATAAAGGTGTTCAAAAAAAATAAAAAGGGATTGGCTGGCTGGTTCAAAATTCTGGGACAGGTTAGTCTGGGAATAATGGTAGTGGTGGCCCTTATGGTTAGCGACAGTGTGGTGGTGCGCGAAAATGTCAGAACCCAATCAGGTGCCGATATGCGCGAAATCCTCGTGGATACCGAAACCGGAGAACAGACATCCCGTGTGGTTACCCGCGAAGTAAAATCGACCAAAACCACCATCCCATTCTTTAAACACAACGAGTTTGATTACGCATGGTTGGTAGCCTTTGCCGGCAAACATGCCGCATGGCTAAGATGGATCGTTTACGCCATAGCTGTAATTACCATAATAACCGCTGTCTCCAATGCCGCTAATCTTACCGATGGGCTCGACGGACTGGCCACCGGGACTTCGGCAATAAGCGGAGCTACACTGGGCATTCTGGCTTACGTGAGTGGAAATATTATCTATTCCAATTATCTCAACATCATGTATATCCCTTATGTGGGAGAGCTTACAATTTTTATGGCAGCCTTTATAGGGGCCACTGTCGGATTCCTATGGTACAACTCCTATCCGGCCCAGGTCTTTATGGGCGATACCGGCAGTCTGGCACTGGGTGGGATACTGGCAGTCTTCGCCATTGTAATCCGAAAGGAGATTCTTATCCCACTGTTGTCGGGCATCTTTCTCATCGAAAACCTGAGTGTGGTAATGCAGGTGGCCTATTTTAAATATACCAAACGAAAATATGGAGAGGGGCGTCGTATCTTTCTTATGAGCCCTATCCATCATCACTATCAGAAGAAAGGAATCCCCGAAGCCAAGATTGTAACCCGGTTTTGGATTGTGGGCATCATTCTGGCCATTTTAACCATAGTAACCCTAAAAATACGATAGACCTTGAAACCCTTTGCAGTCATATTAGGTGCAGGCGAAAGCGGAGTTGGTGCAGCCATACTGGCGCAGCAGCAAGGTTATGCGGTAATGGTATCGGACCTGGGCATTATTAAGCCAAATTACCGGGAAGAGCTCGACAACCGAAATATTGCATGGGAACAACAGTGTCACTCCACCGGGGAAATATTAAAGGCCGACCTGGCAATTAAAAGTCCGGGGATACCCGAAAATGCCCCATTGATTCAAGCATTAAAAGCCAGGAACATTCCGGTAATCTCTGAGATTGAGTTTGCCGGTCGTTATACACAGGCTAAAAAGATCTGTATTACCGGCAGCAACGGGAAGACTACCACCACACTGCTAACCTACGAACTGCTAAAACGCGCCGGATTGAACGTTGGGCTGGCAGGAAATGTAGGCAAAAGCTTTGCCTGGCAGGTGGCTGAAAACCATTACGATTACTACGTTCTCGAAATCAGCAGCTTTCAGCTCGACAATATGTACAGCTTTAAAGCCGATATCGCAGTGCTAATGAACATTACGCCCGATCATCTCGACCGGTACGACTATGCTATGGAGCGCTATGCAGATGCAAAGTTCCGCATTTTGCAAAACCAGACAGCGCTCGATCATTTCATCTATTGTGCCGACGATCCGGTTATTTCAGAAGAGCTAAAAAAGCGCAACGTGGTCGCTCAAAAAATCCCCTTTTCACTATATCCTCTCAAGTCGAACGGTGCCTGGGTAACCGAAAACAACCTGACTATAGCTATAAACGAAAAACATTTCAATATGTCTATTCTGGATCTGGCCCTGCAGGGCAAGCACAACACCTATAACTCGATGGCCGCAGCAGTCTCGGGTATGGTCCTGGAAATCCGTAACGAGCGGATCCGCGAAGTGCTGAGCGATTTTCAGGGAGTGGAACATCGTCTGGAACGGTTCCTTAAGGTACATGGTATTGAGTTTATCAACGACTCTAAAGCTACCAATGTAAACTCCACCTGGTACGCCCTCGAAAGCATGACCACTCCGGTGGTCTGGATTGCCGGGGGTGTCGACAAAGGAAACGACTATACCATGCTGAAAGAACTGGTGGCCAGTAAGGTAAAGGCAATGGTTTGCCTTGGCACCGACAATTCCAAACTGCATGAGGCTTTCGAAGGCATGGTCGACAATATAGTAGATGCCAAAAGTATGGCAGAGGCGGTTAAGTCGGCCTACTATCTGGCCCGCAATGGCGATACAGTGCTGTTGTCGCCCGCCTGTGCCAGTTTCGATTTGTTTGAAAATTATGAAGACCGCGGAGCCCAGTTCCGCCAGCAAGTGCGCAACCTGTAAGATATGACCTACCGGGTAAAAAATATGATCAAAGGCGACAGCATCATCTGGACAATTCTGCTGTTTCTGTCGCTGCTTTCGCTGCTGATTGTTTACAGCTCCACCGGCCGTTTGGTTAGCGGTCGCGATGCGGGCATTTTTACCTTCCTCATCAGGCATGCCGCATTTCTCCTGGTGGGATTCCTCATCATGGTTTTTATGGTGAATGTAATTCCGGTAAAGGCCTACTCACGAATTTCGAAACTTATTCTGCTCGGCAGCATTGCGCTGCTTGTGCTGGCCATTGCCTTGAAGTTAACCGGGTTCACAAAAGGTACCGGGCGAACCATTGGATTCGGTATCTTCTCCTTTCAACCGGCCGAGGTTGCCAAACTGGCCCTCGTAATGTATGCCGCCAAAATGTTGGGAATTGGTCAGGGTAGTGTCCATGACCGCATCCGGGCATTCTGGCACATCATAATCGCCACTGCTGTGGTTACAGCCCTCATCGCATTTTCAAATGTTTCAACCGCCATACTCCTTTTTGGGACCATCATTTCGTTGCTTTTCGTTGGAAGGGTTCCTATCCGCCACCTGCTCATGGTGATAGTTGCGGGCATTGGGATGATTCTGCTGATCTATAAATTCGGCGATAAAATGGGTGCTATCTCCCACCGCTTTCCCACCGCACAGGCACGAATGGAGCGATTCGTCAACGGAGACCCTGCCTCAGGACGGGCAATCACACAGGCCGATTATGCCAAACTTGCCATTTACGAAGGCGGATTTTTGGGCAAAGGTCCCGGAAATACAGATGTGGCCAATTACATGGCCGCTGCCTACAATGACTTTATCTATGCCATAATCATCGAAGAGTATGGACTTATTTTGGGAGGTGCATCGGTGTTGATGCTCTATCTGATTCTATTCTACCGGGGCATTACCATCGTCCGTAAATCGAACCGGACTTTTCCGGCCTTCCTGGTAGCCGGACTAACCCTGATGTTGGTTTTTCAGGCAATGATCAACATGGGAGTGTCGGCCGGCATAATTCCGGTAACAGGACAGCCATTGCCATGGGTGAGCATGGGTGGAACCTCCAATATATTTACAGCCATTGCATTTGGCTGCATTCTGAGTGTAAGTTACCAAAACCATAAAGACAACAAAACGGTGGAGACGGCTGTACAGGTCACACTTCCCGACGAAGACGAGGAGCTTAAATAGATGAAACCCTACAAAATCATCATAAGCGGTGGAGGCACAGGCGGACATATTTTTCCGGCCCTGTCGATAGCGGGCGAGCTTAAGCAGCGTTTCCCCGATGCGGATGTGCTGTTTGTTGGGGCTACCGGAAGAATGGAAATGGAGAGGGTGCCCGCGGCCGGTTTTCCTATAACAGGACTGCCGGTTATGGGATTTCCCCGAAAACCCGGTTTTGCTTACCTCCGTTTTGCATGGAACCTGATTCGAAGTATGGCCATGGCACGTCGCATTGTGCGGCAATTCAAGCCAGATTTGGCCATTGGAGTTGGTGGTTACGCCAGCGGGCCACTGCTGAGAGCAGCGTCAGCCTTTAAAGTACCTACCCTTATTCAGGAGCAGAATTCATACGCCGGACTTACTAATAAACTATTGGGCAAAAAGGCCTCGGCCATCTGCGTGGCCTACGAGGGGATGGAGCGATTCTTTCCCAAAGAGAAACTGATCGTAACCGGCAACCCCGTAAGGCCAAGCCTGCTGAAACTCACTATAAGCAAAGAGGAGGCCCTCGCGCACTATGGATTGAGCAACTTTACCCAGGTGGTATTGATTACCGGCGGCAGTCTGGGAGCCCGAACCATCAACAATGCGATGCTCCGCAATCTTGACAGCCTCGGAAGTATGGACGTGGCATTTATCTGGCAAACAGGCTCTTATTATTTCGAGGAGATGTCAGAAAAAACCAGGGAAACTCTCCCCGGCAATGTGCAGATTCATAAGTTCCTGAACAACATGGATGCCGCGTATATGGCCTCGGATGTAGTAATATCGCGGGCTGGCGCCAGCACCCTGAGCGAACTTTGTCTGGCATCGCTTCCGGCAATTCTGGTGCCTTCGCCCAATGTGGCCGAAGACCATCAGACCCGAAACGCAGAGGCGCTTACCCAAAAATCGGCAGCGATACTTATACCCGACCAAAATCTTGAAAAGGAACTGGTACCCGTTCTCACCCGACTGCTGGCCAACCAGGATCAACTAAAACAGCTAAGCCTTAACATACGACAGCTTGCAAAACCCAATGCTACCTCCGATATCGTGGATGTAGCTCTGACACTTTTGAAGCGATGAAAGCATTTGACAACATATCGACCGTTTATTTTCTGGGCATCGGAGGCATTGGCATGAGTGCTCTGGCACGCTATTTCCACCACATGAAGTGTAAAGTGGCAGGTTACGACCGTACCCCGACCGAACTAACCCGGGAG
>DIUI01000036.1 GCA_002428215.1 Prolixibacteraceae bacterium UBA6162 | reverse complement strand
TTTATAATTCCCAGCCCTTTCTATATTCCGAGCGGTAAAGATATTGATTGGCCCTTTCGGGAGTTGTTACCCGCATGGCCACAGGATCGTATTTAATGCGGCTGCCTGTTCTAAGGGCAACCATGGCCAGCAAAGCAGTTTCGTTCACTACGGCAGCACTTTTAAAGTTTCCGGGCGACTGCTGATTGTTTACAATTGCCTCGATCCAGACATTGGTTGCATTGGCCTGAGTTATTTCGGGAGCTTTTTCCATTCCGGTAACCGCCTTCATCCGGTCGTTGGGAATAATCCGCGGATTTTCACATCTGAAACCTGCTAATATTTTACCGGAATCTCCTACAAACATCATCCCTTCGCTCTCCAATACTTTGTCGTCGGCTTCCAGCTCCGGAGGGTTATTGGGTTTCATGCCCCCATCGTACCAAAAAAGGTCGAGCGGTTCGCCAGTACCGATTTTGGGAAACTTCCACCTGAATACGGAGGTCCATGGGAATGCTACGCGAATAGGGATTACCGTCTGTGCTCCGTTTTCGTCGGTGGTGCGGGTTACATTACCATACGCTTCCACCACGGTGGGCGGCGAATCGATCCCGAATGTAGTGAAAAGCGGCCATAGGCTGTAAATACCCATATCGGCAACACTGCCGGCCCCAAAATCGAACCAGCTGCGATACACCGTGTGGGTGTAATTGGGGTGGTATGGCCGGTCGGGCCAGGGTCCCAGCCAGAGACTCCAATCGAGTCCTTTAGGAACCGCAGGTTGCTCAGTGAAGTAGGATGTCCACTGCTCCCACACAGGCCGGTATGACCAGTTATGCACCTCGCGGAGGGTACCAATTACACCATCATCGATCCATTTTTTGACCAACTGGTATCGCTCGTTGCTGCTCCATGCGAGCATGTGCGTGGTAAGTTCCGGTTTATTTTCTGCTGCTTCCAGGGTTTTGCGCAACTCATATACACGGTTGCCCATAGGTTTGTGCATCACCACATGACGTCCCTTTTTTAGTGCAGCGGTTGCAATGGTTGGATAAAGATGGTCGGGAACGACCACCTTAACGGCGTCTATGGCAGTCTCCTTCTCGAGCATCTCCCGAAAGTCGCTGTAGGCAGTGCAGGCAGCATAACCATATTTACCGGATTTCAGGCCATAATAGCGGTTTACAAAATCCTGGGCGACATCACGGCCGGCAGTAATCTGAGTTCCTTCGTACCATGAACTGTTGCCGATCATATCACGCATACTACGTCGCAGTCCGGCATCCGCCGACCAGGCACGATACCCAACCGGCTCTTTATTGGGGTCGCTTAAGGAGACAATCTGTACCCTGTCGTCGGTGATCAGACGGGTAAGTTCGCCCAGCTGCTGCGTCCCCGCCCCAATCAGAGCCAGATTGATTTTGTCGCTTGGAGCGACATAGCCTGCTCCTCCCAGCACATGGCGGGGAATAATAGTAAAAGCCAGTGATGATCCGGCAATACCCATAAATTCACGGCGTTTCATTGGTTTCATTGCATTGGTTTTGGTTTAGTTGTAGTTTAACTATTGACAATCGAGGCTGATTATCAATGATTAAATGTAGTGAAATTTGAAGTATAAAATATTGTGGCTTCTTTTTAACTACAAATGTTGAAGGGGGCCGGGTTGTACTTGCCCGAAACAAAAAGTAACTTCCGATTGGGTAAATCGCAATTATTGTTTAATTTTGGAGAAGTTCTTATGACTGAGTGGGATTCATTATCCCCCGACTGCTTAAGTCCGGTTTTTTGAACTTTTGACTGCGTTCCTTTTGTATCAATTTGAGCATCATGAATCCTTACAGGATACCAACCGGGCGGGCACGCCACGGTGGTTTAGTATGCGGGCAATTTCAGCCAAAAAAAGTGCCACCCGTTTTACCTTTTTGTTTAGGTTCTGATGCACAGAATTATTAACCTTAATAGTTTGTGCTATGAGAAAATTATGCTTGTTGGCTCCCTACCCGGGGCAAAAGATGAAAAGAGCCGCCCACTCCATCTGGCTTTTCAGGTTTGTTGAGGTGGAGAATGATTTCCATGTTGCGGCTGCTTATCAGACGACCAACCATCCCTTTATTCGATTGGGTTATGGGTTCTATGCCCTTTTCAAGAGAGCTTTGGTGCCACTGTCGGCATTACTTTGGCCGGAAAGTGGTAGGTTCGGGCAACTGGGGCAGGATTTACCGGAGTTTTTAATCTTTGGAAATTCAGAAAACAACCTATCTCCTTATAATCGACCGATTGGTTTAGATACGATATTACCCACAACCAAAAACCATTATAATGTATAATAACAAAAGAGAGTATGCCAAAAAATACCGTGCTGAACTGGAAGAATTGTCAGACTACAGGTTGATCTCCGAATACAATTGTCGTGTGCCATCCGCTCTTTGGAGTGCAAATGAGATAGCTCCTCATTGGACTGCAGGTGCAATAAAACGGGCCATTACCCGGGAGTTCTACGTACGATTTGACGGAGATAAAACCTGGCGGTCAGGCGTAACCAAACGGAATGTAAGGCTAACGGTAATAGCCAAAACAGTTCAAGAGGATTATTTTACCAACGAACACAACGCTAATTAATTGAGGAACTATAAAAACTGTTGCCTGAATAAAAAAGCATCGGCCGTATATTAAATTTAAAAAACACAAGTTATGGATAACAATGAAAGCAGTATAGAATTTTTTAAACGAATCTACAAGGAGTATTCAGAGAAATACAGCAAATGCTCCGACCAGGAACTCATCAAATCATTCAACAGTCAAGTCGGAATCCGCTGTTATGGCTTTGGCCGCATGGGAGTTCTGAATGCATTGCAGGAAGAGATGTTCAGACGGTTTGATGTAAGCATTCTGCATAAAAATGGAACATTCAGTTATGGGATCAGAGTGATACTCATTGGTAAAAGATTGGAAATAAACAGGATAACCAATTCATACAACCAAAATTGAGGTTTGCATCGGTTAATGTGAATTTTCGAATTTACACGAGGGATAACGGAAATTTGATAGTGGATTCGTAGCCATACTTTGAAGCAAAACTGCCAGGCTAAATGGTTTGGTTTGAATGCTATACCGGCTACTTGTAACGGTCGTTCAGGCCTTTGCCCTCCAGTATCATGGGCACAATTTTTTCGAGGCGAGCAATCCGGGTTTCTTCGCGCTTGGCCGAAACAATATGGTCGATGTACTCTTTCTGTTTATAGGGGGAAAGTTTCTGAAAAGCTTCCTCAAGCTCCGGATTGGTCAAAAAGGCATCGGTGAGTAGTTCAGGCATCTCCCGTTCGGTGGATTTCTGTGGCTTCCAGCTTCTGCCCGCCTTTTCGTTCTCGATGGCTTCGCGAACATAGTCAAGTATTCGGGTCTCATCGATTTCATCGATGGATGAAAAGCGCCACTGGAGCATTGCTTTGGTCACTTCTTTCTGCGCATTAACGAGCACCTTGTAGGGATCGGAGAGGAATATACCATTGTAAAACCAGAGGGCAAAATGGTTTTTGAACCCAATAAAGCCCACTACATTCTTCCCCTGCCAGGTATAGACATCCATTCCCCATTTAATCGCAGGTTGCAGTTCACTCTTATCAAGAATGGTACGCAAAAGTTGCAGTTCCTCTGACCATGGTTGAGTTGCCGACATAAGTAGGATGATTTTTATTTACGCAATAAATGTAAACAACATTGGTTAAAATCCAAATGGAGCTATATCCGGAAAGGCTTTTTAGAGGGAGTCGTCCTTAAGCTTTGAAAACTCCGGGCTGTTCCATCATTCTCTCGATGATTAAGGCATGGTCAAATGCCAGCGGAGGCAAATCATGCAATGGAAACCACCGGGCTTCCGAGGCATCATCTGAGGCTGAAGGTTTTGGGCATCCAGCAATTTCGGCATAGAATACAACCGATAATACCCGTTCGCGGGGATCGCGGCCTAATCCATCGAAAACCCTGAATTGCTGCATCGAGGGTAAAACAATTCCGGTTTCCTCGGTAAGCTCTCTGCGACAGGCATGCTCAAGCAATTCATTTTCATCAACAAACCCTCCGGGCAAGGCCCACATACCCACAAAAGGGGCTTTTGCACGCTGAATCAGCAGTATATGCCATTGTGCGTCCATCTCTGAAAAAACAGCAGCATCTACGGTTATGGCAGGCCTGGGATATTTGTAGCTGTGCATATCAAAATCGCTTTAGTCGCGTCTGCCTGTTTTACGATACCGTGCTATCAGAATGGCAGCAGCCAGAATGATCAGGAAATAGATGAGTACTTCGGTACGTTCCATCGACTATACATATTGTTTCATCACACGCATTTTATGGGTGTAACGCTTAGTGTCGACATTAAAAATCCCATATTGGTCCACATTATCGATGCGCACCTGTCCGGAGGCATGAATAATCTTGTTCTGTTTCCAGATAATGCCCACGTGTACGATGTTCCCCTCCTCATCGTCGAAGAAGGCAAGGTCGCCCGGCTTCGACTCCTCAACAAAACTGATGGGATTGCCCTTGAGCACTTGCTGACCGGCATCGCGGGGAATCTGTATGCCCGCCATTTTATACACCACCTGAGTGAGACCGCTGCAATCGATTCCCAGCGGCGAGCGCCCTCCCCACAAATAGGGTGCATTGTAGTATTTCAGGGCCTGTGCGATAATAAAGGTGCGAATCTCTTTGGACGCATGGTTCTGGATGGTGCCGGGGAAATCGAAAGTTTCGGATTGCAGGGTAAACTTTTTAAGATAGGGACGCCAGACAGGCAGGGTACTGCCGGCCACCAGCATAAAATTGCGCTCCTCAGATACTGGCACAATCGAAAAAATATCGGTAGTAACGGCATGTGCACTGTTTTCGATATGCCGGAATTGCCGGAGGGTAAGAGGGGTTACCATTTTCTGATCGACCCAACCTGTGTAGCCATCGAATGCCATTGTTATATGATACCATCCCGGTAGATAGTCCTGAACTTCGAAATGCTCCCCAAAAAGCACCTGCG
The DNA here is from genome assembly GCA_002428215.1 of Prolixibacteraceae bacterium UBA6162. Next base: position 9,960 of record DIUI01000036.1, on the reverse strand, counting down.
TAACCATCTCGCTGCGCTCCGACGGCTCCCTCCTGACAGGGATTAAACTTAACCCGCAAATCCCGTGGTTCATCAATTTTTTTTACTTAATTTACAGAACCAAATATACTCTTTTACCGTTGAGAAAACAGCAGTAAACAGATGTCATTTATCAACAACCGGTAATGATTAAAATTTCCGGAAACCCGGCTACAAAGTAATTTATAGCATTGTATGCACATGTTGGGACCGCGGTAAAAGCATTGATTAAAACAAAAAGAGTTTAAAAAAAGTGAACAGTTTTAAATCCAGGCTTATACAATATTCGAGTATACTGCTAAAGGCTGCTGCTTTTACTTTGTCGGCACTGTTGCTGTACCTTATACTCCCCTCTGAACCTAAATTTAAATTTGAATATCAGAAAGGAATTCCATGGAAGCACGAAAACCTCGTGGCTCCATTTGATTTTGCCATTCTACGTTCAGAATCTGAGATTGCTGATGAACGCCGGGAAGTAGTGCGCAACTTTATTCCCTATTTTGTAAACGACACCCTGGTTTTTGGCGAACAGACCGAAATTCTCTACAACGATTTGATGGCCCTCTCCGACAGCGAAACTGATGCCGGTGAGCTACTCAATATTTTGCTGCCCACCTTGCGGGGATTCTATCAGTGGGGAATTCTTTCCGGATCGCCCGAAGGCATGGAAGAGCTGGCCGGCAAAACCGAAATCTCGGTAATCAGTGGGAATCAGGTTTCGGTGGTACCCATTGCCCGAATCAATTCCGAGAAAAGTGCCTACAACATTTTTCGCGAAAACCTGAACTTACTCAAGCGTACTCAGCCTAAATTTTCACTTCTCCTTAACCGGATTGACCCCGGAAAGTATATCGTAAGCAACCTGCAGTACGACGAAAACTATTCAAAGGCCGAACTGCAAAGAGCGGAAGCTGGCATAGCCACTGCAAGGGGGATGGTGCAAACTGGTGAAAGAATCATTCTGGAGGGTGAAATTATCGATGAATCGAGGTTTCAGCTGCTCGAATCGCTCAAATATGCCTACGAGACCAAAAGGGGCGAAGGCATCAACAGTCACCTGATTGCTATCGGTAAATTTATCATTATTCTGGTGTTTCTGGTCTTGCTGTTTACCTACCTTTATACCTACAAACGCTTTATTCTGAACGATACACGCAAGCTCTACTTTTTACTGAGCTTTCTAATATTCGTGGTTTTTCTCGCTCAGGCCGTTAATGAATACCCCGGTTTGCACATCTACATGGTTCCGCTTGCGATGCTTCCGGTGGTAATCCGCACTTTTTATGATCCGCGAACTGCAATATTCTCTTTAATCATAACCATACTGCTTATAGGCTTTTATGCCCCTAACAATTACGAGTTTGTTTTGCTCGAAGTCACAGCCGGTATGGTGGCGGTATTCAGTCTCAACAAGATGCACCGCAGAAGTCATGTAATTGGGGCTTCGATGCTGGTGGGACTCACCTATTTGGTGGTGTACACTGCCCTTACCCTTATCCAGGAAGGAACACTGCTTACCTACAATTACAACATGATTAAGTGGTTTGCCCTTAGCAGCCTCTTTATTTTGGTGGTTTTTCCGCTGATTTACATCTTCGAAAAGCTCTTCGGATTTGTATCTGATGTTACCCTGATTGAACTCTCGAACACCAATCAGCCTCTGCTTCGCAAGTTAGCAGAGGAGGCCCCCGGAACCTTTCAACACTCACTTCAAATCGCCAACCTGGCAGAAGAGGTAATTCTGAATATAGGAGGCAACCCTTTCCTTGTGAGGGCCGGAGCATTATACCACGATATTGGAAAATCGGAACGCCCGGGCTTTTTCATTGAGAATCAGGAGCTGGGACTTAATCCGCACGACAGAATGAATTCACGCGATAGTGCCGAGGTAATCATTGAGCATGTTAACCATGGGATTAAAATTGCCCGCAAAAACAAGTTACCCGAAAGCATTATCGAATTTATTGCCACCCACCATGGCACCACCAAAGCCAAATACTTCTACCTGAAGCACAAAGAGGAGAATCCGGGAAGCGTAATCGATGAAGTCGATTTTTCTTACCCAGGTCCCCTGCCCCAATCGCGCGAGGCGGCTGTGGTTATGCTAATTGACGGCATTGAGGCGGCATCGCGAAGTATGCCTGAAAAGAGCATCGAGAATCTGAAAAGACTGATCGAGGATATGATTGATCAAAAACTTAGAGATGGGCAACTCAATCATTCAGACCTTACCTTTAACGACATATCCAAAATTAAGGAGATTCTGCTGAAGAAGATTTCAAATGTGTACCACCTGCGTATTGAATACCCAAAAGAGTAAGAGCATTAAAACAACTTTAGTGTAACGGTTGTTATGGTACAGATTTTAGTGAGGTTGCTCTAATTTACTGCCCATTTGCGGTATTAAATTTGTTGCAACGTATTGTATTGAAGGTTAATTTCGCGATGTTAACTTTTTATTTATGAAGACTTTTCACAAGATAGCCCTGTTTATAATTTCGATTCTGGTGGTTTCTGCATGCACCAAAGAGCTGCCGGAGCCTGATGAAAACAATCCGGATGAAATCAAACCGACTGAGGTTCCGGAATTAACCCGCCGCATCAATACCTTTATCAAAGACGCAATGAGCGATGTCTATCTTTGGTATAAGGAGTTGTCTTCGATAAATCAGAATCTGGAATCCGACTCCAAGGCCTATTTTAAGAAACTTCTGGTGGCCGAAGACAAATGGTCGATGGTTACCGATGATATCCAGGCGCTCGAAAACAGCTTTCAGGGAATTGAAAAAGCGTATGGTTATTCACTTGCCTTCGGAAGATTTTCCAACCAGCCTGAAAACTATTTTGCAGTGGTTCAATATGTATATCCGCGGACTCCTGCAAGCAGAGCCGGTTTCGAAAGGGGCGACATCATTATTCAACTGAACAGTGGCAATATCAACGCCGGGAACTACCGCAACCTGCTCAGCGGGGAATCAATTACCGTAACCAAGGGCAATTTAACATCCAGCGGCATTACTACCGGCGCTACCGTATCCATGGTCGCTGAGGAGTTAAACCTCAATCCTGTGCTAATGTACAAGGTGATTGAACAGGGAAGTCATAGAATAGGCTACCTCCTCTACACGCAATACATCGATCGGTACAACGACAGTCTGAATGTTGCTTTACAATTCTTTAAAGACCGGAATATTACCGATCTGGTGCTCGATCTCAGGTATAACCCGGGTGGCTCCACCTCGGCTGCCCAGCACCTCTGCAGTTCAATTGCCCCTCTACAGGTGGTAAATTCAGACCAGGCACTGGTTACCTATCAATGGAACGATAAATATCAGAACTACTGGAACACCCAGGGCCGGAAGGATCAGACAATGGTTGGATTCAAGCCAACGGTGCCGGTTAAGCTTAACCTCAACCGCATGCAGGTGCTTACCAGTAAGGGCTCTGCCAGTGCATCAGAACTCACCATTACCGGACTGGAGCCTTATATGAATCTCACCCTGGTGGGTGATACCACCTACGGAAAATATACTGCCTCGATAACCGTTAAGCCCACGCATATGGGCTACACCCCTGCGCAGTTGGCCGGCATGGAGAATTGGGGAATTCAGCCGATTGTAATCCGATTTGCCAACTCACAAGGGGTAACCAATTTCAAAAATGGCTTTGCACCCAACCATCAGGTAAGGGATGAACTGTTACCGGCCTTCCCTCTTGGCAGCCTGACTGAACCCCTGCTAAAGAAAGCGGTTGAAAACATTACCGGAACAGCTCCGATAGCTATAAAATCGGCCATAGTAGCCCCCGACTACGAAATTTTCGACACCGGATTTTCGCGGTTCGACCATTTTAAACGAAACTTGCCAATGAATGATGTGATCGACGTGAATGAACTTATACTGCCGACGCTGAATTAAGGCCCAAAAAATGAGCAATTGCATGACCCCAGCAATCTGTTTGAACTTTATTAACATCTATTTTTTCAATTTGGCCTACATTGCGGGTTTTTAATGGGCCTGATTAAACCATTTAGCCTCTTAGAGGTCAAACTTTATTTACATTTATGATCAAGAAAATTGTAATTGCGTTATTCGGTGTTGCTGTTATTATTGCAGCCTTTTTCCTTCTGTCTGGTTCACGGGAGACCGAAACTTTGCTAACAGCTGAAGTAAAAAAAGGCTCTTTTGAGGTACTGGTTTTTACTACCGGTCAGCTTGAGGCTGAAAATTCCGAGAACATACTTGCTCCTGAGGAGCTAAGCGGCAGAAATGTCAGAATCTATGAAATCAAAATCACCGACCTTATAGAAGAGGGTACACAGGTTGAGCAGGGCGACTATGTTGGATCGCTCGACCACAAAGCTGTTGAAGAGGTCCTCACAGTTGCCCGATTGGAGCTTGAGCAGGCATTAAATGAGTTTGAGGATGCCAAAATGGACTCCAACCTTAATTTAAGCAATGCCCGCGACCAGATTATCAATGCCCGCGAGCAGGTCGAACAGATGCAGATTATTCTCGACGAATCGGTGTATGAGTCTCCGGCGGTTATCCGTAAGGCCGAAATGGATTTGGAGCGCGCCCGCCGTAACCTCAATCAGGAAATCAAAGGATATGAGCTTCGCCTGCAGCAATCGGCGACCCGGGTGAACCGTTCGGCTGTTAACCTCTCACAGCGTGAAAACCGCGTAAAAGAGCTTGAAGAGGCCTATTTGTCGCTCAACATCTATGCCCCCAGAGCAGGGATGTTAATATATGCGAAGGACCGTTTCAACCAGAAAATACGAATAGGCGCTACGGTAAGCCGATGGTCGCCCATTATAGCCACACTTCCCGATCTTACACAAATGATTTCGATTACCTATGTGAATGAAATCGATATTTCGAAGGTAAGGACAGGCCAGTCTGTCACGCTGGGCATCGATGCTTTTCCTGAAAAAGTGCTGACGGGTGAGGTAATATCGGTAGCCAATATCGGACAGGCGCTACCCCGAAGCGATGCCAAAGTTTTTGAGGTCAGAGTAAGAATTTTCGGAACCGACACCGATTTGCGTCCTGCCATGACCACCAGCAATATTATTCAGACAGGTGTTTACGAAGAGGAGGTCTATTTGCCTTCAGAGGCGCTCTTCTCAACCGACAGTATGCAGTATGTTTATCTCAGAAAAAACAATACCCTGGTGCGCCAGATTGTGGATGTGGGCGACGAGAACGAGAACTTCACCATTGTTAAACAGGGTGTTGAAGAAGGAGATATTGTTGTCCTCAACCGACCGGCCGACTTTGAGGAAATACCGCTTGCAGGAGTTGAGATATTAGATGCGATAAGGGTTCGTGAGCAACAGCAAAAAGAGCTTGAAGCCGAACAGAAGAATGGCATCTCACCCATCAGCGAGCGTGCCGACAGAACCCCATAATAAGAGCCGAACTCTTTAGAGCATGAGAAAGTTAATTCAAAGATATTTGCACGATGTTATAATCGGTATCGATGCAATTCAAACCAATAAAGTCAAATCCCTCCTCACTGCCCTGGGGATAATATTTGGTGTAGCTGCAGTTATTAGTATGCTGGCCATTGGAAATGGCGCGGAGCAGGAGATTCTCGACCAGATCAAAATGGTTGGGGTGAACAACATTATCATCAACCCTACTGCCAGCAGCATGGAAGGCAACAGCGAATCGATTGGGGCCGATGGTGATGCCGGTTCCAGGAATCGCAAATTCAGCAAAGGACTCACCCTGCTCGACGCCATTGCAATCGAAGAGGTTGTCCCTACTGTTTCAAGGGTTTGCCCGGTGATATCATTTAACTATTCGGCCATCTATGGAGGGCGAAGCCGGCCGGTAACCCTCGAAGGCACCAACAATCACTATTTTGATCTGTTTGGAATCAACCTGCAGGCAGGGACTACCTTTACTGATCGTCAGGAGGATGCCGGATATCCGGTTTGTATCATCGGCGACAATGTAAGGAATACCTTTTTCGGACAGGAAGATCCCATCGGAAAGCATATCAAATCGGGCGACGTGTGGCTCCAGGTAATCGGAGTAATTGAGCGACGCGATTTCACCGCATCGGCCTCCGACGAACTGGGAATCAGCAGTACAGACAACAAAATATTCATCCCCGTTAAAACCATGCTTATGCGTTTCAGAAACCGTGCACTGGTAAGGGCCGATGAATTCGATCAGGAGGGCAGCCAATCCACCGGATCAGACAACATAAATCAACTCGACAAAATTATAGTGCAGGTTGCCGAAACCGAAGACCTTACTGCGACCTCCGAAATTTTGAGTCGGATGTTGCTCCGAAGGCACAATGGTTTGTACGACTTTGAAATTACCATACCCGAGTTGTTGCTGAAACAGCAGCAAAGGACCAAGAACGTCTTCAACATTGTGTTGGGGGTGATTGCCGGAATCTCGCTTATTGTGGGAGGGATTGGTATTATGAACATCATGCTTTCGAGCGTTATGGAACGAATTCGGGAAATTGGGCTCCGACAGGCAATTGGTGCCACCCGAAAAGACATAGTGGTACAGTTTCTGGCAGAGTCAACACTCATTAGTGTCTCCGGAGGGATAGCTGGAATACTGTTGGGGGTAACCTTGTCGATGGCTATTACAGCAATTTTTGATATAAAAACGGTAGTATCGATGTTCTCGATTGTAATTGCGTTCGGGGTATCGGTATTGGTAGGTATATCATTTGGATATCTGCCGGCAAAACAAGCATCGGAACAGGATCCGGTGGAATCGTTGAGGCAATAAAATTTTTAACTCCATGAGAAAATTTAGCTTTATCATACTGCTTTCGTTAATGCTGAACAATCCCGTTTTCGGACAGCCACAGATTCAGTATCTTACCCTTGAGCAAACCATAGAGATTGCCTCGCAGCAATCGCTCGACGCTTTCAGAAACCGCAATATGTATCTGGCAAGCTATTGGGAGTTTAGAAATTTTAAAGCCGACAATCTTCCTAGTTTATCATTACAGGCGACCCCACTCGACTTTAACCGGTCGATGCAGCGGGTATACAACTTCGAACAGAACAGGGATGAATACCGGCCCCGCGAATTCTTAAATTCAGATCTGGCATTGTTGCTGAATCAGAATGTAGGCCTTTTGGGAGGTACTATTTTTGCCCGCTCCGAACTCAACCTCTCGCAGAACCTCGGAGAAAACCGTCTTACAACCTGGAACTCAACGCCCGTAAGTGTTGGCTACAGCCAGTCGCTAAGCGGATACAATCAACTTAAATGGCGCGCAAAAATCGAACCCGTCAAGTTCGAAAAAGCCAAACAGCAATATGTACAGAGCAAAGAGCAGCTCTCGATTAAAGCCACACGGCTCTTTTTCGACCTGGTTGATGCTCAGATCGAGGTTAGCATATCCAGCACCAATCTCTCTAACGCCGACACCCTTTACCGCATAGGAATGGGACGTTTCCAGGTGGGTACCGTAACTCAGGACGAACTACTGAACCTTGAGCTCGGTTTCATGAATGCAAGGCTTGCTTTACAGCGGGCAAATTTGGGATTGGAGCGGTCGAGGGCCGACCTTAACTCATTTTTGGGCTATGATAAAAACACCCGAATCGAATGTATCATCCCAACGGATCTCCCGGCGCTGGAAATCAATCCGGCCGAAGCACTTACCATGGCACTTACCAATAATCCTGAAATCATAAACCATCAGCAACGACTTTTGGAAGAAGATCGCAGAGTAAGGCAGTCGGAAGCGCAAAGTGGAATAAATGCAGAACTTTATGCACTGTATGGTTTAAATCAAAATGCCGAACGACTGGCCGATGTCTATGTCGAACCGCTTGAACGGCAACGGGTGCGCATTGGACTCAACATACCAATTCTGGATTGGGGCCGAAGAAAAGGCCAACTCTCGATGGCACGATCGTCCCGCGAAGTTGTCCGAATTAGTGTTAATCAGGAACGAATCGATTTCGAACAGAATGTCGTTATGAATGTTATGGAATTCAACATTCAGATGGAACAGGTTCAGAATACAGCCAAAGCCGATACCATTGCCAAAATGGGATACGATGTAACTATGCAGCGGTTCCTTATTGGCAAACTGGATGTTACCCGTTTAAATCTGGCGAGAAACGACCAGGAACAAGCCCGTCGTGCCTATATCCGCTCTTTAAGGTCCTACTGGTCGTACTATTTTACCATTCGGCAATTAACCCTGTTTGACTTTGAAAAGGGAGTGTTGCTGACAGAAGATTTTAACAAGATTTTGAACATGTAATACCACAATATGACCTATTTTCAAAAATATAAATGGACTTTCATTCCCCTTATTGCAGTTATTGTAATAGGTATCTTATTGTATGGAATAAGGCGGATACAGGTGAGTGAATCGACCTTTCAGGTTCGGTCTGTGAATTTCGACAAGTACATCGAAACCAAGGGTGAGATACATGGAAAAAATGCTTTTTTCATCACCCTCGACGATATTTTTAAAGAAAATGACCTTCGGCTATCGGGTATGCAAATAAAGGATATGGTACCTGAAGGCACAATTGTGGAGAAGGGTGATTGGGTTGCCACACTCGACCAGGCTCAAATAAATCAGCGGATTCAAGAGAATCGCGACGAACTGGAACGCAGAAGAGCCTTCTTAAACGATGCAAAAATCGACTCTACCATCACCCTTACCAATCTGCGGCAGCGAATAGCCGAACTTGAGTTCGACCTTCAATACCGAAAACTGGATCTGGAACAGGCGCAGTACGAATCTCCTGCCTATCAACGCCGTATTCAGACAACCTACAATCAAACCGTACGTCAAATCGACCGTGCAAAGCGTGATTACGAGCTAAGGCGGATGGACCTTGCCAACAGAATACGACGATCGGAAGAACGTTACAACCAATCGATAAGCATTGAGGAGCGGCTAAACCGCGCATTGGTTGCCAGCAATATTACCACACCCCAGTCAGGGATTGTGGTTTACGCAAGAGCCCGCGGAAACAGAAAAATCAGGGTTGGAGACGAGGTCAGTCCGTGGCGGCCACAGATAGTGAGCATTCCCGATTTATCGGTACTGGTTTCGGAAACCTATGTAGAAGAGATCGATATTGCCAAAATTACTAATGGCGATAGTGTAATAGTAAACATGGATGCTTTGCCGGGCTCTCAAATATGGGGCCGCATAACCAGTATTGCCAATGTCGGCCAGGATTTATCGGGCTTCGAATCGAAAGTGTTTGCCGTTACGGTAGAGCTTTCTCCAAACAGCCTAAAGTTGCTGCCAGGAATGACCAGTACCAACCAGATTATTCTGGAGCGCATTCCCAATCAGCTGGTGATTCCGCGTTCCAGTCTTTTTGTCGAAGACAGCAAAAGCTTTGTTTATCTGAAACGGGGAAGCAAAATAGTTCGGAAAGAGGTTGTAACCGGTGCCGAAAACGACGATTCTATTGTAATTGTGCAGGGACTCGAAGAGCGTGACCGGATTTTAACCCACACCCCTGAGAATCATGAATCCCTTACATTTTTGGCTCTACAGTCAGAGTGATGGTTCATTACCTGTAAAATGACCAAACGCATTGTAGATGCCTCCCGTAGCTTCGCGCTCCTTTAGGTCGCGTTGATTCTGTTTCCATGTATTGGCCAGAACCGTCAGACGGGAATCGGCATGGGCGAAAAACATCTTATACGACACACAAAAGCGGGGTTTACGCTGATCAAGTGGATCCTTTATCCTGTCTTTGGTGCAACCTCCATAGCATTTGGTTAGCCATTCGCAGCGGCGGCATTCACCCGGAAGCACTGCTTTGGCAGCACCAAATGTTTGTTGCTGTTTCGAATTGAGCATAGCCGAAATCCGGTGGGTTTTAATGTTGCCCAACTTCCATTTCGGTTCTACAAAAAAATCGCAGCTGTATACATTGCCGTTATGCTCAATTACCACATATGGGCC
>DIUI01000034.1 GCA_002428215.1 Prolixibacteraceae bacterium UBA6162 | reverse complement strand
AAATAGCCTGTTGTGCCAGTTTTGAGGTAAAGCGTTCATCAACTTGTTCAACCATCATTTCAGGATATTGCTTCCTGAACTTTTGAATAAAGGGATTGATAAACCGAAGTGCTTCTGACGGCTGATTGTTCAGTTGTAAAGGGTAGCCAACCAGCACCCGATCAACCTGTTCCCTCGACAGGTATAACCCAAGAAAGTTCCAGATTTCAGCCGTCTCCACCGTTTCGAGCCGGTTGGCAATAAGCTGCAATGGATCGGTAACTGCAATCCCTGTGCGCTTCTTTCCGAAATCTATGGCCAAAATTCGTCCCAATACAATTTATTATTTGGGGGGCAAAGTTAATTCAAAATATGTAATGCACTCATACCCACCAACCCCATAAAGGGAAAAATGAGGGAAGCCTCCCAAATTGGCGACTTCCCTCACTTTATATTTTATGTGATTAATTCCTGAAATACTACACCCCTTTTTCTAATTGAAGGGTAAGCGTAGTCTGATCGCACACAGCCGGTGGACCAAAGTACTGAATAGGACCCGGATAGACGTAGCTGGTGTGAAGAGCCCAGCTATCGCGGTTTGCAGTAAAGTATTTGAAGGGAGCTCCATCGAGTTCTACCAGCGCTTTTTGAATAACTGGTTTCATATGACCATGACGGCGCTCCATGTTCATCATCATGGTAACAGGCACCCCTCCGGCAATCCATTCTGCGGCGGGAGCAGTTAAATTTCTAACAGATGCCATGTACCCGGTTTTACCTTCACCAATCAGGAATGAGGCAGTTACTCCAAGCGAATAACAGTAGTCGGCATCGAAATTTGAAGGAGCAGCGCAGCGTCCTTCATAGCCAAAAAAGTGGTATTGAGTGCCAAACTTTCCACTAAATCTGCCTTCCTTCTTCATTGCTTTCAGCTGCTTCTTGACCATCTCGCCCAGCAACGTCTCTGTCTGAATGAGAGAAACCTGAACGTTCCCATGAGGATCGCGGTCGGCAGTTAACTGTTTTGCAATCCCAGCAGGAAGGAAGAGGAAAAGTTCTGACGATGCAGGAGTTAATTTACCCGCCACATATATTCTGCGTTCTGCATCATCTGCGATGGACTTGAAACCGGCTTCAGTTTCGGAGCCTTCTGCCAGCAAATCGTTGAGTTCTGATATAAGAACTTTCATCTCAGGTATAAACTCAATCAATCCTTCGGGGATTAGTGCAACACCAAAATTTTCTCCATTGGCCGCTCTGGCAGCAACGATTTCGGCCATATAATCTACAATTTCGTGGAGTGTTTGCTGCTTCTTCTCTACCTCTTCAGAAATCAGACAAATGTTGGGTTGAGTCTGCAGCGCACATTCGAGACCAATATGGGAAGCAGATCGGCCCATAAGTTTAATAAAATGCCAGTATTTTTTGGCAGAATTGGCATCGCGCTGAATATTTCCAATAAGTTCTGAGTAGACCTTGGTAGCAGTATCGAATCCAAATGAGGTTTCGATCATCTCGTTCTTAAGGTCGCCATCAATGGTTTTAGGGCAGCCAATCACCTGCACTCCGGCATCTTTTGATTTGTAATACTCGGCAAGCACACAGGCATTGGTGTTGCTGTCGTCGCCACCAATAATAACCAGTGCAGTAATAGTAAGTTTTTTCAGAACCTCCAGTCCCTTGTCGAACTGAGCAGTCTCCTCGAGTTTTGTCCGTCCGGATCCTATAATATCGAAACCACCGGTGTTGCGGAAAGCCTCGAGATATTCGGCGGTAATCTCCATATAGGAGTGGTCGACCAGACCGCCCGGACCTCCAAGAAATCCGTATAGTTTACTGTCGGGATGCAGTCGTTTAACCCCGTCAAATATTCCGGCAATTACATTGTGTCCACCCGGCGCTTGTCCTCCCGATAAAATCACACCAACGTTTACTGGCCCGGAATCAACAGAGCCTTCAAGCGATTCGAATGTAAGCAGCGGCAGACCACTTGTATTTGGGAAGAGACGTGCAATTTCGGCCTGATCGGCAACCGATTGGGTTGCTGCACCCTCTACAATGTGAACACCCCCCATCAACGAGGCGGGTAACTTGGGCTGATAATGGGCCCTTTCAAGTTGCAACGGACTAATTCTCATATTCAGTGTATATTTATTATAGTAGTATTTCGAAGTCGCCTTTATCGATCGCTGCTTTCACCGCGGCTAAATCAAATTTACAGGCAAATGTGATTATATGAAGTCAGAAATATGATCCTTAATGAAAACCATTTTGCAAAGTGCATATCGGCAATTAGCAGAGGCTATAGCCCAGGGTTCATTATCAACTGGTTGATTCAATGATGCCAAATTAGCCTAATTAAACGACTTGCATGGATTAACACTACGACGTAATCAAAATATTAAAGTAAAATTAAGGCGTTTTGTGCTCAGCCGGAAAGATTTTCCGCTCGGCCAAAAGACGAATCAATTGGTTGGGGACAAGCATCTCCTCGTCCGGATTAATTATACAATCGGCATCTTGCGAATCTTCGAAAGGGAAATCGACTCCCGGAAAATGCAACAGATCGCCGCTGTCGGCCTTCTGATAAAGTTCAGGTTTGCGCGAACGGCAATATTCGGTCGTTGCATCGATATAGACTTCAATGAAATTATCGGAACCCACTATGCTTTTAACCTGACCTCTGATCTCTTGTTCTGCAGTGGCATAGGCACAGATGGTAATTATCCCCTGGTCGTTCATCAGTCGGCAGAGATTTGCAACACGGCGCAGATTTTCAACCCGTTCTTCACGGCCTGCCGAAAGTTCGTCCAACAGTACTGACCCCAAAATGGCACCGTCGAAAACAGCTGCCACCGCCCCGGCATCGAACAAATGTCGCTCTAAATTTTGGGCAAAGTTACTTTTACCCGAACCGGGCAATCCGTTGATCCAAAGGGTTGCTCCCCTTTGGTTGTATCGAGTCTGGCGTTCTGCAGATTTAATTTTTGACTGGAAGCCGAAGTAGACTGATTTTTCTACGACCGACTGTCCTAGAGGAATCTCTGCGCTTTGAAGCTTATCGATGATCATACCCACTGCACAAGTATTGTGGGTTACGGGATCAATCAGAACAAACGATCCTGTTTGTCGGTTCCCGTTATAGGGATCGAAGTATAAGGGTTTGGTAGTGGTGATGACCACCCTGCCGATATCGTTTAAAGCGAATCGGTCGAGCGAAGTTTTTTCAAGCGTATTAACATCTACCTTATATCCAATTGCATCGATTTTGGCCCGGGTAAAAACGGTAGTCTGCTTGATGTAGAACTGTGCATTCAAATCCATCGGCGACTCATCCATCCAAACCAGCATCGCTTCAAAGTGGCGGTCGATCCGGGGCATATTATCGGGGTGCACCAACATATCGCCTCGCGAAATATCGATCTCATCCTCTAAAGTAATGGTTACCGATTGAGGTGGAAAAGCGTAATCCTTTTCGCCATCGTATGTAACAATCGATTTTACAATTGAGCTTTTCAACGAAGGCAGAACCTTTAGTGTATCTCCCTTTCTAACTATACCTGATGCAATCCGTGCAGCAAATCCCCTGAAATCCTTGTCTGGACGGAGCACATATTGCACGGGAATGCGTAGATCGTTGAGGTTGCGGTCGGAACTAATATGCACCGATTCGAGATGCTCCAGAATGCTTTTTCCGTGAAACCAGGGCATACGAACTGAAGGTTCTATAATGTTTTCGCCCTTCAATGCAGAGAGTGGGATAAATTCAATATCGGGAATCTGAAGCTGGGTAACAAAATTTCGATAGTCGTCGCAGATTTGGTTAAAGATATCCTGATTGTAATCCACCAAATCCATTTTGTTGACAGCCAGAACAACATGTTTAATATTCAACAAGGAAACCAAAAAAGTGTGTCTACGGGTTTGAGTAATTATGCCCTTGGTAGCATCTACCAAAATAATCGCAAGATTTGCTGTTGATGCACCGGTTACCATATTTCGGGTATATTGCTCATGTCCTGGTGTATCGGCAATAATGAACTTGCGTCGGTTGGTTGAAAAATAGCGGTAAGCCACATCAATGGTAATGCCTTGTTCTCTTTCGGCCTTAAGTCCATCGGTGAGCAAAGCATAATCAATATCGTCGCCGGCATGCCCTTCGCGTTTGCTGTCGCGCTCCAGAGCCGATAGCTGATCCTCATAAAGCTTTTTACTGTCGAAAAGCAGCCGGCCTATGAGCGTTGATTTACCATCGTCGACCGATCCCGCAGTGAGAAACCGCAACAAGTCTTTTTGCTGGTCCTGATCGAGAAAAGCATTGATATCAATATTTTCCATGTTCACTATTTAATAGAGGCCGGAAAACCGGCCATGGAGTATTTATGAAATTTCTTATTGATGATTTGAGACAACCGTTGAGCATCGAATTGTAGCTCTCTCTACTAAAAATATCCCTCTCTTTTCTTCTGTTCCATGCTCGACTCCTGATCGAAATCAATGACACGGGTGGTGCGCTCCGATTGGGTCACTGTCATCATCTCCTCTACTATCTTCTCGATGGTATCGGCATCTGATTCAACAGCCCCGGTTAGCGGGTAGCATCCCAGAGTTCTGAACCTGACCATACGCATTTTTGCCTGTTTGCGGAGTTCCTCGGGCATACGGTCATCGTCGACCATAATCAGGTTTCCATCAACCTCAACAATCGGCCGTTCCTTAGCAAAATAGAGCGGAACAATCGGGATTTTTTCGAGCCTTATGTATTGCCAGATGTCGAGCTCAGTCCAGTTCGAAAGAGGAAAAACCCTGATTGATTCTCCCTTGTGCACCCGGGCGTTGTATATTCCCCAAAGTTCAGGACGTTGATTCTTGGGATCCCATTGGTGAAATTTATCTCGAAATGAAAAGATACGCTCTTTTGCGCGTGACTTTTCTTCGTCGCGTCTTGCACCACCAAAAGCGGCATCAAATCCATATTTGTTCAATCCGTTTAACAAAGCCTGTGTCTTCATCAAATCAGTATGTACCTTACTCCCGTGGGTATATGGTCCAATCCCCGATTTGAAACCCTCTTCGTTATGATGAACGATCAGGTCCCAACCTTTCTCTTTTGCATAATTATCGCGAAATGCAATCATCTCCCGAAATTTCCATTTTGAGTCGATGTGCATTAAAGGAAATGGAACCCT
>DIUI01000003.1 GCA_002428215.1 Prolixibacteraceae bacterium UBA6162 | reverse complement strand
CGTCGTGTGAATGAATTTGCAAAGGCCCATCCCGACAAAAAGATTATCCGCATGGGAATAGGCGACGTCACTCAACCTTTGACGCCACAAGTAATTGAGGCATTTCATGCCGGAGTAGATGAAATGGCCGATGCGACCACTTTTAAGGGATATGGTCCCGAACAGGGATACGACTTCCTTAGAGAGCTTATTGCAGAACACTCCTACCGCCAGCGCGGCATTGATATGCCAGCCGACGATATCTTCATATCTGATGGTTCAAAATGCGACACTGGCAACATTCAGGAAATATTTGGCAGCGACAACAAAATCGCCATTTGTGATCCGGTCTATCCGGTATACGCCGACACCACTGTTATGAGCGGAAAAACCGGAATAATGATGGAGAATGGTTACTATGAAGGCATCATTTATATGCCTTGCACTGCTGCCACCAATTTCATTCCCCAACTGCCTGCCGAAACGCCCGATCTTATCTTTCTTTGCTATCCCAACAACCCAACCGGTGCTGTAGCGACGCGCGAAGAGTTAAAAAAATGGGTAGATTATGCTGCGCGGAACCGAAGTATTATACTCTACGATGCAGCCTATGAGGCTTTTATCCGTGATGCCTCCATTCCCCGGTCGATATACGAAATTGAGGGCGCAAAAGAGGTGGCCATAGAATTTAGAAGCTTGTCGAAGACCGCAGGATTCACTGGCACCCGACTGGCTTACACTGTAATACCTGCAGAGTTGATGGCCTATGACGCAGAGGGAAATGAAGTGCAGGTTAAGAAGTTATGGAACAGGCGGCATACTACCAAGTTCAACGGAGTATCTTACCCTGTACAAAAGGCTGCCACTGCCATCTTTTCTGAAAAGGGAAAGAAAGAAGTTCAGCGAATTATTGATTATTACATGGAGAATGCCGACACTATGAAACAAGCGCTTTCTGAAGCCGGATTTAAGGTATATGGCGGTGAGAATGCCCCTTACATTTGGGTCGAGACCCCGGCAGGAATGAAATCGTGGGAATTTTTCGACAGACTGCTAAACGAGGCCAACGTTGTTGGGACTCCGGGATCTGGATTTGGACCTTCAGGTGAGGGATATTTCAGATTCTCGGCATTCGCCAATCGCGAAAATGTACTCGAGGCAATGGACCGTATCAGAAACTCATCGTTGGCCCAGCTTGTAAAGTAGTGCCAATGTATTTTTGAAATTTAAAACACCCGGTGCTTGTAACACCGGGTGTTTTGTTTTATACCATTTGCGAAATCTCCCAGACAAAAGCCTTGACCCCCACTTCAAGATTTATTTCGTCGAGCTTTTTTACTTTATCTAAAAGTATATCCACCATCTCAGCAGGGATGATGGTAAGTACCGCCTCATTCATTTCGGGCCAGGTATGTGTTCCCTTGCGGGGTTCCCCGGTATTGGTCCCTCTCCCCTTCACATCACTGAACCAGGTATAACCTTTGATGCCGAGTGTATCGAGCATGTACTCCACCCTCTCGGTATTCGCCTGATTAAAAACTATCATTACTGCTTTCATGTGCATATATATTGCTTTGGTTTGTCATGAATTTACTTCCAGGGTGCTGCCAGTCAGAACCAGACCATATACCCCAAAGGCTTTTTCATGCGCACTATTGCATAAAATCAAACTGTTTCATAATCGACTTGCGCTTATTACGTTCACCATGCCGTGCCAGAATACCGTACATTACAGGTACCAGCACCATAGTTACAATGGTCGAAAAAATGAGACCACCAATTACGGTAATACCCATTGGTCGCCATATTTCAGACCCCTCACCCACACTCAGTGCCAGCGGAAGCATCCCAAGAATGGTAGTCGCAGCTGTCATAAGTACCGGACGAAGCCGTGATTTTCCGGAGACTGCAATCGCCTCATATAGCTCCATTCCACGGTCGCGCATCAGGTTGGTGAAATCGACCAGTACAATTCCGTTCTTGACCACAATCCCAATGAGCAAAACGGCCCCCAGAGCAGCCACCAGGCTTAGGGTTGTGCCTGTAATAAAGAGAGCCAGTAATACACCTGTAAAGGCAAACGGAATCGAGAACATGATAATAAAGGGCATGGTAAAGGATTCGAACTGAGAAGCCATTACAATAAATACCAGAATCAAACTAATGACCATGAGTATGGCAAGATCCATAAACGACTCCTGCTGTTCCTGATAAGCACCTCCTATATTGATCATCACATCCTGAGGCACAGAAACCCCTGCCAGCTGCTCTTTAACAAGTCCTGCCAATTGACCCAATGGTACCTGGTCGGGTTTTACCGAAACGACCACCAAACGCTCTTTGCGTTTATGCTGTATATTGGGTGGCGACCAGTACTCTTCGATTCTTCCCAGCTCCTTGAGTTTAACTCTGCCACCCATAGGGGTAACAATGGTGAGCTCTTCGAGGTCGGTAACTGAATTACGGAACTCTTCCTGCAATCTCACCCGAATTTGGTATTCATCGCCGGCCTCTTTATATACCGAAGCAATCATACCGGTGATGCGGTTCCTTATAAGCATCGAGACCTGAGCAGTGTTAAGTCCGTGAAGGGCAAGTTTGTCCCGGTCGAGAATATATTGAAGTTCAGGTTTGTCGCTGCGCCGACTGATTTGCACATCTATAGCACCGGGGACATTACTTAACCGGCTGCGGATCTCCGCAGCAAGTGCGTTGGTTACGTCGAAATCGTAACCAAAAATTTCAACATCCACTGTATTAGAGGTTCCGCCCATTCCCTGACCTGCAGTCTCGACCGAATAGTTAACGACTTCGGGAATACGGTCAATTTCTTCGCGCATTCCAGCTGCAATATCCCAAACCGAACGTTCACGTTCTGAAATCGGAGACAGACGCATCATGAAGTTGATCATATTGGAACCTGTAGTAGTGAAGAGGGAGAAGATGCTTCCGGCATCGTCGGAACCGGAAGAAGCCGCCATAACTTCCACTTCCGGGAACTTTTCCCGAATCATGGTTTCAATCTGACGGGTAGTTTTAATGGTCTCCTCCACCCGGGTACTGGTCTGAAGCTCCACTTCCATGGTGATACGACTCTCGTCCGATTCAGGCATAAAATCGGTACCAATGAAACGCATCAATCCAAATGAAGATACAAAGATGAGCAGAGCCGAAATTAGGGTAAAGGTTTTATGTCGTAGCGACAAGCGCAATGTTTTCTCATAGAAATTATCCACAAACTCAAGGAGTTTCTCAATGGTACGCTCGTAGCTAAATCTCGGAGGATTAACCCTACGGGGTCTCAGCCGAAGAAATTTCGACGAGAGCATAGGGGTAAGGGAGATTGCGGCGAGGGTTGATGTTGTTACGGTGATGGTAACAATCCACCCCAGCTGATTAAAGATTACACCGGTCATTCCACCCACCAGCGTTAACGGGAAGAATACAGCTACCACAACCAGCGTGGTAATAATAATCGCCAGCCACACTTCATTGGTGGCATAAATAGCTGCCTCTCTGGGAGTTGCACCGCGCTCCACGTGCCGAGTTATATTCTCGAGTACCACAATAGCATCATCTACCACCATACCGATGGCTATCGAAAGCGAGGTAAGTGAAATAACATTGATGGAATTCCCGGTTATATAGAGATATATAAAGGCAACGATGAGCGAGATGGGTATGGTAAGTACAATAATAAAAGTTGCACGCCAGCGACCCAGAAAGAACAATACCACCAGCACCACAAAAAGGAATGCCCAGCCTAATGTTTGTGAAAGGTTGTTTATAGATCCCTTAATAAAATCGGAGGTGTCCATGATCAACTCAAACTTGACATCGGGGGGTAGCTCTTTTTTGAGTTCTTCTATACCGGCCCTGACTTCACGGGCTACCTTAAGGGTATTGGCACCCGACTGTTTCATGACAAACATCCGGAGGCCTGTTTTACCGTTGATCTTTTCGTCGAGCGAGAGGTCGGCGAGTGAGTCGCGCACTACTGCCACATCACGCACATAGACCGGCTTTCCGGCCATATTGCCCACCACCAGGTTGTCAATTAAACCACTTGAAGTGAACTCTCCCTGCACCCGCAACTGATAGTCGAGTGCTCCCATCCGCACGTTCCCGGAAGGAAGGTTCATATTCTCGGCAGCAATGGTATTTCCAATCTGCTCAATGGTAAGATGATAGGCATCGAGCAGTCGCGGATCGGCATCTACATAGATTACCCGGCGGGGAGCTCCTACCATTCCAATAGATCCAATACCGTCAATCCTGTTGAGCGGATTAATGATTTTCTCGTCGAGCAGTTTCTCCAGTCCGGTGTAACTCTCATCGGCAGTAACCGCATAGAACACGATCGGCATCATGTTCGTGTTGAATTTGAAAATCATGGGACGCTCCGCACCATCGGGAAGTATACCGGTAATGCGGTCAATTACATCCCGGATATCGTTGGTTGCCTCGTCGAGATTGGTACCCCATGCAAATTCAAGGTTGATAATAGAGAGATTATCGGCCGAAGTAGAGGTAATCTCCTTCAGACTGTTGACAGCATTTAACGCATCTTCAAGCGGACGCGTGATGTTGTTCTCTATATCACTGGAATTCGAGCCCGAGTAGGTAGTCATTACCGAGATAAACGGAGGATCCATCTGAGGATAAAGATCCACCGGAATCTGCACCAGTGAATAGAGACCCATTACCACTACCGCAGTAAAAACCATAAAGGTTGTAATGGGTTTATTTACAGCATTTTTATATATACTCATTGCATTCTAATGATTTAAGAAAATAGTGCAAATGGATTATTTTACAACATCTACGGCCATTCCATCAAGCAGGCGGGCCTGACCGTTAACAATTACGCGATCTCCTACCTGCAAAGCATCTGAAATCACTTCCACATTGTCGTTGTAACGGGTTCCAAGGTTTACGGCAATCCTTCGGGCAACTCCATCCCTTTCAACAAAGAGGTAACGATCGTTCGACCCCTGCATTTTAAGAACGGCTACCGAAGGCAATAGCAGAGCCTGCTCTTCGCCCAATTCCAGAATTACCCTGCTGAACATTCCGGGACGAAGCAAACCCTCGCGATTATCGATAAGCACTTCAACATTGAAGGTACGACTGGTAGGGTCGATGGTTGGATGGATGCGGTAAATGCGGCCGGTAAAGGATTTGTCGGGATATATGTCGCTGCTAACTTTGGGTTCCATTCCAACCGCTATGGAAGGAAAGTAGTTCTCAGAAAGGGCAACCAGCGCCTTTAAACGGTCGATTTGCACCAACGAGAGCACCGCAGCCTTGCCAACGGGAGTATTGGGAGCACCCGAAAACATCTCACCCGGTTCGAAATAGCGACCCGAAATTACACCTGCAAATGGAGCTACCAGGCGTGTATTGCGTTGCAAAAATTCAACATTCGATTTCGCTACGGTATATTGTGTTTCGAGCTGATCGTATTGTTGCTGGGCAATACTGCCTACTTTGGCCAGTGTATCAAGCCGTCTGAAATCGGCCTCTATGTTGCGCAACTGAATCTGTGCTTGCACAAGCTGAGTTTTGTCCATCTCTACCAGAGGAACTCCCCGATAAACACGGTCTCCCACCTGGGCATAAATCGCATCGATACGACCTGGAGTTGCCGGTGCCAGATGAATCTCCTCGTATCCCTGCAAAGTGGCGGGATATTCAACTGAGCGGGTAATGGTTTGAAGCTGCAGTTCCTGCACCCTGACAGCCTCCCTTTTTTCAACAACGGGAACTACAGTCTCAGACTGATTTTGCGTTCCGCACGACATAAGCAATACCAAACCACCAAATGCAATGGTTTTGTAAATTGTTTTTTGAATCAACATATCTTAATCAGTTTATTTGTCCATATAATTTTTCAAGCTCAACATTAGCGCGCAGTAACTGAAACACTGCAGATATATAATCTGTTTCGGCCCTTACGTAATTGTTATCGGCATTTACCAGATCCAATCCTGATATTAAGCCATGTTCAAACCTAAGCTTCAGGTTATTGTAAACTCTTCGCGAAACATCGAGATTGCTTAATTGGTTGGTATATGATTCGAGCGCTGTTCGCAGATTAAACTGCAACTGTTTTTCCTGAATCCTTAATTGATCGGCAAGCAACGCTTTGTTGTTTCGGGTGGTTTCAAGATCGATTAATGCCTGTTTCACCTGAGCATTGCGTTGCCCACTTGAAAAAATGGGAATGCTCAAACGCAATCCCAGCATATTTTTCGGGGAGGTATCGAAATCTGGTTTTAGAATTTTTTCTGTTCTGTTGTAAAATCCTGAAAGTGTGGGCAAGTAGTTGGCCCTTTGCATTCTAACCTGCTGTTCCGATAACTTCTCCTGAAAATCCATCAATTGAAAATCGAGGTTCTGCTGCAATTGAAACGGCGCAGGTTGGCCACTGCTTTCAAGAATAACACCGGCAAGCAGGGCATTCATATTTTCGGTGAGATCAAGCTGAGTTTCGGCCGTTACCCCAAGGACAAGCCGAAGCATATTGTAGGCCATCTCAAGTTGTCGCTCCGATGAACGGACAGAATTGCGCAGGGAGGAGATTTGTACATATAGCTGATCCACATCGGTCGATTCGATTATTCCAACTGCCTGGAGTGCAGCAGTTTTTCGGTGTATCTCCTCCAAATTGGTCAGGTTCTTTGACAAAAGATTAAGTAAATCCTTAGAGACCAAAACAAGATAGTAGCTATCGGTTACCGATGCAAGAATTTCCTGTTCGGTACGCACATAACTCTTTTCTGTCAGATCGCGACCTAACCGAGCCATTTCAATTCCAACGAAGTAGTTGGCATTGAAAATAAGCTGACTTAACTGCACACTCAAGTTGCTAGTTGGCCGAATAGGGATTTCGGTTGCCGGGGCATCGGGATTAAAACGTATGGAGATACTGGCGCCAAGAGCATTGGAGTAGTCCATCGTTGAATTGAGCTG
Source organism: Prolixibacteraceae bacterium UBA6162 (assembly GCA_002428215.1). The sequence goes on along the minus strand of DIUI01000003.1, from coordinate 12,363 downwards.
GGGCAAGCCAGTAGCAATAGTCTCCCTGATGCGCTCCTGTGAATTTGAAATTGCAAGACCTGAGTTCTTTAGTGTAAGGTTATGCTGGAGGGCATGCTGACGGGCACCTTCCAGGCTCAACACCAATTGCTCCTGGGCCGTTATCCTCAGAAACATCAGCAGAATAACTGTTGTTAAGAGGTAATGTTTTCTTAGCATAGTCATAAATCTTCTTAGTATTAAACAGCGTTTTCAAAATATCGGTCAATGAGCTCCTGCCCCTTGCGGGTGCAAATCCCGCGAAAGTATGGAAGCAAAATATTCTTGAGAATGTCTTCATAGGTCGACTGCAACAACTTTAAGCGAACACTGTTGTGCAGTAATCCCGCCAGTTCATGCAGAAAATTGTCTACCACGTCAACTGCAAGCTCTGATCTGAAAATTTTTTCCCGAATGCCTCTTTCTAAGATGACATAAGGAATTGAAAATTCACGAACCCGCTGATTGTCCTGATAAAAGCATGCATGAATCTTAGGGAAATATTTGTGCAAATCTTCTACAAAGAGGGGATTCATTGCCACCATCCTGCCATGTTCATGATTGAGTGCCATAAAGAGCGCTTCAATAGCATTTTCGGTTGCGTTAAGCATACCGAGCAACTCATGGTTGTTTTGGATAATCTTATATTCCATGGTCTGAATTACAAGGTCATCTTTGTCCTTGAAGAGCTCATAAATGGTTCTTTTCGAGATGCCCAAATCAAGTGCGATGGAATCCATCGTAACACTCCTAATACCCATAATCGGGAAAAGTTCCCCGGCTCTGGCCAATATTTTTTCTTTGGTTTCCATGTCTTGTATAAATTCGCCACAAAACTATAAAACCAAACCAGTTTTCCGGTTTTTTGTTCACGATAAATTCAATTAATTAACAATTACAGCTTTTGTTCTTATCATTTGCGATAAAACAAACCTTTCAGGGGCATTCACCCGGCAACCAACTTCCTAAAATATTGGTAACTTTCGGCCCTTAAAACTGTGAAAAATGCCACTGATTCATTTACTGTTGCTCCTTGTGGGGTTTGTATTGCTGGTCTATGGTGCCGACAAACTGGTAGAAGGAGCCTCGGCGCTTGCCAGAAGGTACAACATTCCGGATATCGTTATCGGACTTACTATTGTGGCACTCGGCACCTCGGCGCCTGAAATGGCCATAAACATCGTAGCAGCCATCAAGGGAAATACCGACTTAGTGCTTGGAAATGTTTTAGGTAGCAACATTTTTAATGTTTTGGCGATTTTGGGCATATCCGCTTTGATTGCTCCCCTGGCAGTCAAAAAGAATACCATCCGCTATGAGATTCCATTCAGCTTGCTTGCCGGTCTGGCGGTTCTGTTTCTGGCCAGTGACAACATTTTTAATCCAGGCGATAATTTCATTGAAAGGAAAGATGGTTTTATTCTTGTGATCTTTTTTATTCTCTTTTTAGCCTACAACTTTCACCTGGTTAAAAGCCATCCCGAAGAGTTAGAGATTGCCGCCAAAACACACCCACTGATAAAAACCCTGCTCTATATTTTTTTCGGTTTGGCAGGACTTGTCTTTGGAGGCAAGCTGATAGTTGACCACGCAATCTCACTTGCCACAATTCTCGGTATTTCAGAACGCGTAATTGCACTAACCATCGTTTCAGTGGGGACATCACTTCCCGAATTGGCTACCTCGATTGTGGCAGTTCGAAAAAAGGAGGTCGATATTGCGATTGGGAACGTGGTAGGCTCCAATATCTTCAATATTTTCTTTGTACTAGGCATCAGCACTATCGCCAAACAAACTCCTGTTCCACCCAACTCTTTCATCGATATATGGGTAAACATCGCGGCGGGCCTAATGCTGCTGATATTTGCATTCAGAGGCAAGGCAAGCACCGGCGGCCGCTGGGAAGGAAGGCAGCTCGACTTTCGCGAAGGCTTGCTTTTCATCATTATGTATATTGCATACATTGCATTTCTGCTTTTTAGCAAAGGCCAGTAAATCTTCTAATTCTACATCTGAACGCTATAATCGGTTGCTGTTGAGCATTCGGTTAGCTCTTAGTATACCTTTTGCTCACCGGGGGCAGCATCAATATTAAGAATCAATTTAAATTGCGATAAAACGATTGCAATTTCATAGCCATAGAGCAATTATGGTTGCAATTTAAATTTGTGAGCGTATTTTTGAAAAAAATCAACCATCAACTCATTTAAACCATTTTTACTATGACCCAGCTCAATTCTACCGAAATTAAGTTTTCGAACGGACAAAAAATACCTGTCGAGTTACACAAGGTACGTATGGTTCAGAAGCTTCACCTAAAACCGGTAGAGGATCGTCTTGCTGCCATTGAAAAGGGCGGCTACAACACTTTTCAACTCAATACGCTCGACATTTTTCTCGATATGCTTACCGACAGTGGCACCAATGCCATGAGCGACAATCAGATATCGTCTATGCTTAGATCGGATGACGCCTATGCCGGCTCACAAAGTTTCTATCGTATGGAACAGGCGGTACGCGATGTTTTTGGGAAGCAGCATCTTTTGCCGGTACATCAGGGTCGGGCAGCCGAAAATATTCTGTCGAAAACGTTCATCAAACAAGGCGATATACTGCCGATGAATTACCATTTTACCACCACCATGGCACACATGGAACTGAATGGAGGAAAGGTACACGAAATCTATACCTCCGAAGCATTGAAAATCAAAAGTAATGTGCTTTTTAAAGGCAATATTGACACCAATAAACTCAAGGCGCTTATCGCAGATTATGGACCTGAGAAAATTCCCTTCGTAAGACTTGAAGCTTCCACAAACCTAATTGGAGGTCAGCCTTTTTCGATACAGAATATGCGTGAGGTTTGGGAGATTTCTAAAGCCCACGGCATTATGGTCGTTCTCGATGCGAGCCTTATTGGTGAAAATGCATGGTTCATCAAACAGCGTGAGGAGGAGTTTAAGAACAGCTCTATCAGCGATATTTTGCTCACCATGTGCAGTCTGTCCGATATTGTCTACTTCTCGAGCCGTAAGGTGAGCTCTACCCGGGGCGGAGGCATTGCTACCAACGATTACGAACTCTATCTCAAAATGAGAGATCTGGTGGTACTGTTCGAAGGATTTACCACCTATGGGGGTATGTCGGTGCGCGAAATTGAAGCCATGGCAGTAGGGCTTTACGAAACCACCGACGATACAGTTATCTCTCAATCTCCTGCCTTTATAGAATATACAGTTAATGAGCTCGACAAACTTGGAATTCCGGTAATCATGCCGGCCGGAGCCCTGGGTTGTCATATCGATGCCATGGGATTTCTGCCCCACATACCCCAGAAGGAATATCCCGCCGGAGCTCTGGCTGCCGCCCTTTTTATTGTTTCTGGTATAAGGGGAATGGAACGTGGAACCATTTCGAGTGTGCGTGATGCTGAGGGTAACGATATTCTGGCCGATGTAGAATTGCTGCGACTGGCCTTTCCACGCAGGGTGTTTACCTTGTCGCAAACCTTGTTTGTTATCGACCGAGTGCACTGGCTCTTCCAGAACAGAAATCTGGTTGGCGGATTGAAATTTGTAGAGGAACCGGCAGTATTAAGGTTTTTCAATGGGAAGTTAACCCCTACGAGCGACTGGCCTCAGAAACTGATGGCCAAATTTAAAGCCGATTTTGGAGAAAGCCTATAAGGAATCTTTCGCATAGATTTCAGGCACAAGGGTTGGAAACGGCCTGCGTGCCTTTTTTTTTATCCGATTTCACCAAATACCTTTCTCTACAACCGAATAATCTTATGCACCGACGGGGGATTTTTACCCACCATAATGCGCAAAATATAAACTCCCGGCTGCAGAGTTGTAAGATCGATTGGATACATATTTCCGGGGAAGGCCTCAATCTGGGTCTCCTTAACCTTAACTCCACTGCTGTTAAATAACTGCAGACGGGTATTTCCCTGAACCGCCAGCTCAATTGATATCGATTCCCTGGCAGGGTTGGGAAACACGCTGATTTGCTCTTCTAAAACCGGTAAAACATACGATGTGGTTAACAACCAGGAGTCGTCCATCCAGTTGAGGCGATGTTTGATCCAGTTTTTAAGGCTATAAACCTCTGTTTCGTAGGTAGGTCCAACAAAATAGTTAGGCCAGACCCAAACACCCAGGATGGGCCATTGGGTAAAATTACGATCCACTGCACTTCCCAGTTCCTCTACCCGGGCATCAATGTAGGCCATTAATGTATCGGTGTGCAGAATGGTTTGCCGGAGTTCCGACCAGCGCAATTTCAATTCAGCTTCATATTTTGGATCCTCCATGAGCCTGGCCCACCAATGCATACAGTAATTTTCGTTGGGTCCATAATTGAGGTAGGCCCAATTTTGAGGCAACTGATGGCGGCTACTGTAATTCAGATTGCCATATCCTAAATCAAAATCCCAAAGCGGCCCTGCTACCAACTTGCCCCCTTTGCTGTCGCGCTGCTTATGAAAAAAAGTTGAATAACGGTAGCCATCGATGTTATTGGTAAGCTCATTGATGATCTGAAAATCGATAAATGAACCCACATCAATGAATTTTCTGTAGCCCGTGGTTTCACTGGTAAACCAGGGTGCATTAAGATTGTTCTCGAAGGTGTAGAGGTAGTATTGCAGATACTCCTTTTGAGCAGTTGTAATATTCGAACTTTTGGGATAGTCGTAGCTGAATGCGTAGGTCCGGGCATTATGGTAACGATAGGTTGGTGAGGTATAGAAATAGTCGTTCAGATCTAAATCGTGAATCTTGTCGACCTTAAAGATGTAACCCCCGGTTAGGGCATCGCCCGAATTATCACTGCTGCCCATTTTATTAAGATCAAGTCGGTCTCCCCCTCTCTTAATACGCTCGATAAGTTGGTAAACCCCAATGTAGTTTCCATTCAGAATTACCTCTGCAAATTGCGCCCCTGGCTGCCAACGCCCCATTTGCCGGCCAATAGCATAGGTTAGATCGTTTCGAAGCATCGATTTATCGCTGTAGGGAGCATACAGCACCCAGTCGTCGTGCTCCCCAAAACCCAGCAAACTAACTTTATCTTCACCTCCTACTGAATTGCGGGTTTCGAAACCATAGCTCTTTTTTGGAAACATCTGCGACGATTGCCCCCGAACCTCTATTCCAATCGGTCCCTGATAATGAAACTCTTGGTCGGTAATCAAATTTGGACGACCATCAGCGTGATGAATAATTCTCATGTAAGCCGAAATCTTGGGTTCATCGGGGATTTGTGCACCATAGGTATCGATAAGCACAATGGGCAAATGACTGGAAGTCACCGACTGGACAGACCCCATTACCATAGCCGGTTGAGATCCGTAAACTTGAGTACCGGCTATACCATTGGTTTCAAATAACGGCCCACCAAAAGTGGGCAGAGCAATTAGGAGTATTGTGAATAGCAAAATGACCGGAAAGCGCATAGGTGATAGGTTGTTGACATTTTCAAATCTAACGAAATTAAGGCAAATCTTTGCCTAAACATCAACGAATCACTATTCCCACTGTAGCAACCGGCGCTCACCTTCCAGCTTTCGGATGCCGCTAACCTCCTGACTCACTTCAATGCTCCCCTTGTAATCGCCAAATTCGTTGCGTAAAGCAAAGTAGCGGATATGAACAAACATTCCACGCATCTGAATCCAGAACTCTGCCGAATCACGGTCGCCTTTGCGGAAAGCCTCCACAATTTCATTTACCATCTGCAAACTTGATTTCGGATGGCAATTCTGAACCTTTCGGCCGATTATGGCCTTGGAGCGGGGAAAGATCCGGTGCTTTGCCCCGGAGAAATAACGTACCTCATCGTTCTCGTCGATATAGGTAATATCGATGGGTAGGCTCTCCAGCATCCAAACCAACTGTTCACCAGATAGCGAACCGGTTGATAAATCTACCAGCGAAGGGAGCGAACCCTCTGCCTGTATTGGTCTGCCTAAATCGGGCAATACGATCTTGACGTTTCCACACCACCCAATTTCTAAACTTTCGTGCAGCATTTGCTCCCATTCGGCCTGCTCAACGTACCGCATGGCGACCGGAAAGAGTACTTTTTCTTCGCGGAACAGAATTGGCAGCACTACAAAAAAGAGACGGCCAAGCTCCTGATGCACTGACGCAATTTTCACCGGCTTCTCCATGAGCTGCAGTTCAAGCTGCTTCAGACTTTTTCGAAAATCATCATGGAATGCCCACATTAGTTGAATGCACCGGTATGCAGGCACTCGTTTTTCAAGGTAAGGAAATAAAATATGCTCCTTTTTAAGGTAGTGAAGTTCATAATCACGGAGTAACCTGATTAGTTCCCTAAGCTCCGATATCTTTTCATCAAACATTTCAGCAGCTTCCAATGCCAGGCCCCGAACCAATGTTTTTATCGTCTTCATTTGCCCTTCAACCCATCGGTTTTCATCGGACAAAGCCTTAAGGAAAGCGGGTAAATCGTTGTTGTGCAACGAATCAGTTTGCAGAGTTGCATGACAAGCATTCATTATCTTTCCGACTGCACCCTTAACGCTATCGAAAGGTAGATCTAGCTGAAGCAAGCCGTCGAGTGCCTCCATTACCTCTTCAGCCTTAACAGTTTCAAAGACAGGACGGTAAATCTCGAAGAGCATTTTGCCATTCTCGCCGGCAATAAGCCTTTGGCTGTATTCGAGTAATTGAGAAGATCTCTCCGGCAGATGGTTTAAAAATTCCGACATATTGGTACACCAATCAACAAAGCACAAAGGTAACAAATGACCGGATATTTATTTTCAAACCCCTCTTCTGCAATATCGCTTAATCACATAGAGAATCTGGGGATCATTGCGATATGGTGGCAAAAACTCTCATGCAAAAACAAATGCAATTGAACCAAGATTTCCAAAGGCACGACTTAATCTCAAAAAGACTTTGGGGAATATTGGTGGCTTATGCTCAAAAAGCAGAGTAGATACGCTATTTTCCGGAGCGATTCTCAGAATAACCCGGATAATCAATCAACGGCACAACCACCTCATTACGGCGATTAACCATCTGATATGGAGGATTATAACCCAGATACTCAAATTTCTTGTTATGGTGGTACCCTGACTTCCCTAACCATTCAGAAAGACGTTCTTTCATTTCACCAATTTTTCGTTCACTGGCCCACCCACTAAAACGGACAGCAGCAACCACCGAGGGTTCGGAAGTATGTAATTGAACGTTCCGGTTATCAGGCTTTGGGAGCGCATCGAGCGAATATTGCGAAGGCATTACAAAACTCATGATATTATCGATTTCCGACATGCGCACCGGTGCCGTCATGCTGATTTTCATATTCTCCTCATTTCCGCCGAAAATATAGCCTGCCAGCGTTCCAAAACCCTGGTTACGGGTATCGTCGTATCCGCCGCCCATTTTAACACTCGCCAAGACTGCAGGAGGATAGTATCGTATTTCGAAAACCCCATCGGTCTTCAAAACCTCGTAGCGTTGTACCTCCGTTTGGCGGTCGGAGCTAAAGAGCCCCATCATCAGAATAACCATTACCTTGATCATTTTAAGTATTGTTTAATCAATGTATTAAACAACAGAGGGCCAACAAATGTTTTGATCACCGACAGGCAGTGCAGCATCCAAATAAAATCACATCCGTTGACAAAATACACCTGATCAAATCTGCAATTTCCGTTTGCTTGTTCGAGGCAGCAGTCAACCGGGCGGCAGATCAGGGCATAGCAGTGCAAATCGTAAATTATTTTCAAGATTATAAAATACCGCCACTTTTATTTGACATTTGCAGCGAATTAGAATTTACTTTGTCAGATTCCGTTGGCTGATTACAAAAGTCCAAAGTTGAATATCAAATCAACGAGGCTTGCCAGCAGCTTTAGCGGAAAGAGTTCAGAGATTGCCCCATATATAATCAGAGAGATGGAAAGATTAGTTACATCCAATTTGAAACTTGGAATCATTGCAGGCGGACAACTTGGTAAAATGCTTGTACAGGAGGCCAGTAAGTGGGATATAATTACCTATGTGTTGGATAATGAAAAAGATTGTCCGGCCGCAAACATCGTCTCACACTATATAAAAGGCAGTCTTCAAGATTTTGACTCAGTTTATCAATTCGGGAAACTCACCGATGTCCTGACCTTTGAAATTGAAAATGTCAATATTGATGCACTTAAAAAATTAAAATCCGAAGGGCATCTAATAAAACCTGATCCCGAAATCTTGGAGATCATTCAGGACAAAGGCCTGCAAAAGGAGTTTTACGAAAAGATTGGCATTCCGACTTCACCCTATAAACTCTTTGAAACTACCGAAGCAATTTTGAAGGCTGTCGAAGACGGGACAGTAAAATTTCCCTTTGTTCAAAAGCTCAGAAAAGGAGGATACGACGGACGTGGTGTTGCCATAATAAGTGATAAAAACAATCTCTTTAAACTTTTGGAAGGCGCATCGGTAATTGAGGAAAAAGTTGAGATAGCGAAAGAGATTTCCGTCATTGCAGCGCGGAATAAAAATGGTGAAATCAGTTGCTATCCTGTTGTGGAGATGATTTTTGACGACAGGGTCAATCTGGTGGATAAATTAATCTGTCCATCTTCCCTATCTCTTGAGCAATCGGAAAAGGCCAAAGATATGGCCGGTAAAATAATTGAATTGCTGAAAATGGAAGGATTACTGGCAGTGGAATTTTTCATTGATACCCGGGGGGATGTTATTGTAAATGAGATGGCTCCCCGTCCGCACAACAGTGGACACCATACCATTGAAAGCATTATTACATCGCAGTTTGAACAGCATTTAAGAGCCATATTAAACCTGCCGTTGGGTAGTACAATGATTAAACTACCTTCGGTAATGATTAATATTCTGGGTGCCGAAGGTCACGAAGGTCCGGTAATCTATGAAGGATTAACAGAGAGCATGGCCATTGAAGGCGTAAAAATTCACTTGTATGGAAAAAAAACAACCAAGCCCTACCGCAAAATGGGTCATGTTACCATCTTGTCGTCCTCATTAGATTGTGCCTTAAAAAAGGCAGAAAAAGTGAAACAGTTAATTAAGGTAAAATCATGGAAAGAAAGATAGTAAGCATTGTAATGGGCTCAAATTCTGATTTGAGTATCATGAAACTTGCAGCTGAAATGCTGGAGATATTTGACATAGGATACGAGATAGATATTGTTTCGGCCCACAGAACCCCTGAAAAACTGTATGAATTTGCCTCTAATGCGCACAAGCGGGGTATTTTAGCCATCATTGCAGGAGCAGGTGGTGCAGCACATCTACCCGGAATGGTGGCTGCTATCTCCCCGTTACCCGTTATTGGCGTACCCATAAAATCGAGCAATTCAATTGACGGATGGGATTCCATTCTATCCATACTGCAAATGCCGGGTGGTGTGCCGGTTGCGACCGTTGCCCTTAACGGAGCAAAAAATGCCGGAATTCTCGCAGCGCAAATTGTGGCGGCGCAGGACAACGCACTGCTGCAAAAAATCATACATTACAAACAGGAACTAAAAGAGAAGGTGATGGAAGATTCCGGAAAGCTGAATCCCTAGCAAATCATTTTGGCCGCTCAGTCACTATCTTTTGTAAGAGAGGCGTATGATTCCGCTCAATATTTATCGAACCATTCAAACTTCTCCATTATAATATTCTGTTTCTCCATTTTCAGGTAATCGAGATAGGCTTGAGCCACCGGCGAATGCTTTTTCTCCTTTAACCATATCAAATTCCAGGTTGACCTGATAGGAAACCCTTTTACTTTTACGATCTGCAGCTGATGATTCTCCAGCTCATTTTTTATTCCGATGAGTGGCATAATCGAGAAACCCAAACCCGCAATTAACGCTTGCTTTACCGCTTCGTTGCTGGTCAATTCCATTTTCTTTTTTACCGGCAGTCGGTTTTTTCCAATAAATTCCTCCATCACATGCCTGGTTCCGGAGCCCTCTTCGCGATAAATAAGAGGCATATCCTTTAAGATCTTCTTGCCATGTTCAATACCGGCAAATTTTTCATCGTAATTTCCAACTACAAATAGTTTATTCTGCATTAGTTCCACTTTGTCGATGCCCATATTGACAGGCAATACACTTACCAGCGAAAAGTCAACCTCATTTCTTTCGAGGCTGTTGATCACCTGTGCCTTGTTCGTAACATCCATTAGTAACTCAACGCCTGGATGTTGCTTAATAAAACCTGCAATAAAATAGGGAGCAACATACTTCCCGGTAGAAACCACCGAAATTTTCAGTTTACCGATAATTTGACCCTTATAGGCATTCGACTTGAAGTTTATGGCATGCACCTCCTCCAGTATCTTATGGGCAGCTTCGGCAATCTCTTTACCAAAATCAGTAACAAAAATTCGCTTATTAATGACTTCAATCAGCGGAATATCAAACTGGCTCTGGAAATTTTTGAGCTGAATGGAAGCCGCAGGTTGGGTAAGATGCATCTCCCCGGCAGCTTTTGTAATACTCTTTGTTTGTGTCACTTTCAAAAAAACCCGAAGCTGATTTAGTGTAAAGTTCATAATATTTTTTTATGACGAATATTGCAAAGTTAAATAAAAACTTATGAAATAAGTTCTGTAATCTTGCTGCCGGAAAAACGAGAGCATGGGTAAACAGAAATTTTGCCCCGCCGATATCAAATGTCAGGGTGACAATAATTTTAAAGAGTCATAAAAAGCGCCGAAAACATGGGCATCGAAAATTGCCGTAACAATCAACTTTTTCTGATTTGTCCGTTCTGTCAAATGGAGCATTTTATCAGAAAGTATTACGGAGAAGCGCTGTTCCTGACCGCTCCGGCTGCCATTTTTCATTTTGGTGTTGAAGAGGTGCAGGTAATAAGAGATTTTATTGCAAGGGAAAACATCACCCGAATTTTTCTGGTGGCAGAAACATCCTGCAATTTTACCCATAATGTGCTTCATAACAAAAATCACTCAGGACTGAGGTGTGAAGCAGATATCCAAAAATTGAAATCGGCTGAGGATACGATCTGCTCTCTTACACATAAGATAGCAACACAGGAGGCTGCCCGTCTGGAAAAGATATTTTTAAACGGTATTGCAGTTAATTCTGCAGCAATTCAACTACATGCCCTGCTGACTTACAAAAACCAGAATAAAATCATAAAAATCAAATAACCGTCCACCAATGGAGTTTCAAATATTATTTAGCAACATAACCAATCCGGTACTTCTCTTTTTTGTTTTGGGTCTAATTGCCGCCTACTTAAAAAGCGACTTGGAGATTCCTGCCAACAGTACCAAGTTTATTTCGCTTTACCTCCTCTTTGCTATTGGGTTTAAGGGCGGACAGGAGTTGACGCACAATGGTTTTACCAGTGAAATCGTTTATTCAATCCTCTTTGGACTTGCACTGGCGTCGCTGATTCCGGTGTATACATTTTTTATACTAAAGCGCAGATTAAGCATAAGCGATGCCGCTGCAGTGGCAGCCGCCTATGGCTCGGTAAGTGCAGTTACCTTTGTGGCAGCCGATTCATTTTTAGAAATGCAGAATGTTGATTCCGGAGGACACATGGTGGCAGTAATGGCATTAATGGAATCACCGGCCATTATAGTAGGTCTGATCTTAATGAAACTATTCAACCAGGATAAAAGAGCAAAAGACAAAGTAAACATCAAATCTGCTATTCACCACTCCTTTACCAATGGGAGTGTACTGATGATAATTGGTAGTTTAATCATTGGCATAGTTGCCGATGCTAAACAGGCAGAAGGCATCAAGCCGTTTACTACGGATATATTTAAAGGTTTCCTGGCTATTTTTCTTTTGGAAATGGGAATGGTTACCGCCCGAAGATTCTCCGCATTTATAAAATATGGATGGTTTGTTACCCTTTTCGCAATACTAATTCCGGCAATCAACGGTAGTCTGGCGGCCTACTTTAGCCACTTTTTTATTTTTAGCCCCGGTAACCGTTTTATGTTTGCCATACTTGCTGCCAGTGCCTCCTATATTGCTGTTCCGGCAGCTATGAAGCATGCAGCTCCCAAAGCCGATCCCGGGCTATATTTGCCCATGGCGCTGGGTGTAACCTTTCCGTTCAATATTACAATTGGTATGCCCATATATTTTATGATCGTGAATTATTTCGATACATAAAATTAGTTTTGTAATGACAATGATTTTGGCAAAGTGAGCATTAAAGAATATAACCGTCAAATGAAAAAGGAAGGTATTTCAGAGCAGGTGTTAAAAAAAATACACCTCGATTTTCAGTCGATAATGAATGCCTTCAGGGAGGTTCTCATTGACCAGAACGAAGAGGATATTGCCCTCGC
>DIUI01000097.1 GCA_002428215.1 Prolixibacteraceae bacterium UBA6162 | reverse complement strand
AAAGCCTCAACCTTTCGGTATCGGTGGCAACCATTCTTTATCAGCTAACGAATTCCATGCGCAGTCAAAGCGTAGCTTGGCAATTAACCGATCATGAAGCCAATGGTATTATGCTGGAATGGATGCGCCGTAACATAAAAAAGTGTACTGCAATCGAAGCGCGTTTTTGGAAAGGCGATATTCACTGAACCATTCTATATTCCTTTCTGTACGAAACTCCGGAATTCGTTGGCATCGAAAGTTACAGCCAACTCATGCTCCGAGCCATCTCTATCAATTACTACATGATATGGAATGGTGTTGGTATTGTAACGTGCAATTTGAAAATCGAGATTGGCACGTCCCATCGACTTAATGGTTCTTCCATCAATTTCCGAAACTACCCAGTCAGCCTCATCGAGCGTTGAACGATCGTCGGTGTATAGAGCAATAACTACATAGTCTTCCGAAAGCATCCGAAGAACTTCAGGATCGGTCCAGACACTGTTCTCCATTTTCTTACAATTGGCACATGCATGACCCTTAAACACCAAAAACACGGGCTTACCCTGTTCCTTTGCACAAGCCATACCCTGCTGATAGTCGAAATAGCCGGTAAGACCATGCGGCAAATGCAGTTTGTCGCCGTATTTGGCCGGGCCACATTGTGCGGTGGTTGATACCATTGAGCCACCCACGGAAACTCCTGAAACTGATTTAATTCCGGGAGGGGGTAAAAGTGAGGAAATGGTTGTTAGCGGTGCTCCAAGCAATCCGGTATAGAGGTAGATCACAAAAGTAAACGAAACCATAGCAAGCATTAAACGGCCAACCCCAATATGCGGCATATCGCTGTCGTGTGCGAACTTGATTTTACCAAGGAAGTACAACCCTAACATGCCAAATAAAACCATCCAGATTGCTAAATAGATGTCGCGACCAAAGTAGTTAAAGCCGTATACCTGATCGATATTGCTGAGGAATTTCATGCCAAATGCGAGCAGAATAAAGGCGAAAACAACCTTGATCGAGTTAAGCCATCCCCCTGATTTGGGCAAGCGCTTAAGTGCCGATGGAAAAATGGCAAGCAAAGTAAAAGGAGTTGCAAATGCAAGACCGAAGAAGAACATTCCGGTAAGAGGACGCAGTCCCCCACCCTGTACCGCTTCAATTATCAATGCGCCAATAAAAGGACCTGTACAGCTAAAGGATACAATAACCGTGGTAAGGGCCATAAAAAAGGCACCCATCCATCCCCCCTTATCAGCACGCGCATCAGCTTTGTTGGTTAGGCTACTGGGCAACACCAATTCGAAAAGGCCGAAAAAAGATAAGGCAAATACAAAAAACAGTATAAAAAATATTAGATTAGGAATCCAGTGGGTGCTTAAAAGGGATCCAACATTGGGTCCAAAAATTCCCACCGAAAAGAGTGCACCCAGAAGCGTAAAGATGGCCACGATAGAAAACCCGAAAAACAGTGCGGTACGGATGGCTTTGCTGCGATTTTCGGCCCCCCGCATAAAAAAGGAGACCGTCATGGGGATCATCGGAAAAACACATGGTGTTAATATCGCTGCCAGGCCGGCAAGAAAAGAAATTAAAAGAAAAAGCCACAGGCCTTGTGAAGTCTTTCCCGACCCAGGAGACGATGAAGGGATTGAACTGGCAACAGGAGTTTCGCCTTTCATCTGAAAAGCAAAAGGAACATCGTTGGGAGGCAAACACATTTCGTCGTCACATCCCATAAACGTAACATATCCTGCAAGTGTGAATGGCTGGTCGTCGACAAGTCGCAGCCGTTGTGTAAAAACCACAGTATCCTTAAAAAACCGTAAGTTGAGTTGAAATATGTTGTCGAATTTCTCGAAAGGTTCAGGGTTTTTCTGCAGTTCATCAATCATTTCGAATCGCGAAGGATCATCGTAGATAAACTCTGTTTGAATAGGACCACCCTCAGGAAGAAAAGTATCATACAGATTCCAACCTATATCAATTACAGCTGTAAATCGGAGCTCAACGTCCCTTCCATCCTGCGAATGATCAAAGCTCCAGCGGATAGGGTCAATAATTTGCGCCTGTAACCCGAAGGAGAGCATAAAAAACAGTATAAAAATCTTAAATCTTCTCATTGTAAGAATTTTGATTTGAATGGTAAACAGAATAACCTATAAAACTGGTTCTCTATAAAAAACCGATAGTAATTAAATGGTTCTGCGACCATAAATATTGACAAGTAAACCCATATTTCGGAAAAAATCATGACAAACTATACCGAACTAATCGGTTAATATGGCAGAATCGACCCGGGATGGGTTTCATTATTACATTCAATATTAGCAATGTCCGAAAAAAAAGAGAACGAAATTCCCTGAGACCCGCATAAGATAAGCATTTTCGATGGGCTTTCTTCAGATCTTTGGGGAGACGATAAAATCTCACCTTGCATCTAAAACAAAATTAACGCCAAAAGTTTTGAACCTTTGGCGTTAAATCTCCTGCATCATTCAGCAAAGTATGCAAACAGGCAAGGCTCTGAATTATACAATAACCTCCTCTTTATTTTCATCAAGCATATGATACTCAAGGTAAGATATGGTTGGATCCGACTGTATTCTGACCCATTTCAGGTAACGCAGGAACCATTTAAATCGCAGCGATGGTAACCCTTTGGTAAGGTATGCCGCCACAAATGGATGAACCCGAATCGACAATCTGGATTTGTTTAAATCCTTAAAGATATAATTGACCTTTTGCTGCAATTCGTCGGCAAACAGAATGGTAGGTGTTACTTTACCGCTACCCTTACAAACCGGACAATGCTCGGCCGTTTCGATATGCTCTTCGGGCCGCACGCGCTGTCTGGTAATTTGCATCAGACAGAATTTACTTAATGGCAGGATATTGTGCTTGGTTCGGTCGCCTTCCATTATGGTCTTCATGTAATCATACACCTTCTGCCGATTAGCAGCCTGATGCATGTCGATAAAGTCAATAACGATAATCCCCCCCATATCCCTGAGGCGCAGTTGCCTGGCGATCTCTTCGCAAGCAGCAAGATTGACCTCAAGGGCACTGTTCTCCTGATCGAGCCCGGCTTTGCCACGGTTGCCGCTATTAACATCAATTACATGAAAAGCTTCGGTATGCTCTACAATCAGGTATGCTCCGTTACGAAACGAAACAGTTTTACCAAATGCAGATTTAATTTGCTTATCGATACCGTAATGCACAAATATGGGGGCGCGCGAACGATAAAACTTAACAAGCTTCCGTTTTTCGGGATCAATTGAGGCCACATAATCACTCACCTCCTCGGCAACAGTGGCATCGTTAACCACTATGCTCGAAAAGTCAGTGTGGTAGATATCTCGCAGAAGTGAACTGGCCCGGTCGATCTCTCCCATTACCAAAGCAGGTGCATTCAACCGACGAACCTTCTGGAAAACCGATTCCCACCGGTCAACGAGCTGAGTTAATTCAGCATCCAGTTCTGCCACCTTTTTATCCTCGGCTGCAGTTCTGACTATGACACCAAACTTGTGCGGGCGAATACTGGAAACCAGTTTCTTAAGCCTAAGTTTCTCTTCGCTGGACTGAATCTTCTGCGAAACAGAAATCTTGTCGTTGAAAGGCATCAGAACCATGTTCCGGCCGGCAATAGATATTTCGGAAGTAAGCCTTGGCCCCTTCGATGAGATTGGTTCCTTGGCAATCTGAACCAAAATTTTCTGACCAACTTTTAACAGATCGCCAATTTTACCCTCTTTATCAATATCGGGCTCCGACTGAATTCGCTTAATGGAAGTAAGATTACTCCCCTTTGCAGTTACAAGCCTAAGAAATTTATTGAGGGTATCAAATTGAGGACCCAAATCAAGATAGTGCAAAAAGGCATCCTTCTCGTAACCTACATCAATAAATGCGGCATTGAGACTGGGCATAATTTTTTTGACTTTACCCAGATAGATATCTCCTACAGCAAACTTGGCACCGGTTTTTTCCCGGCTAAATTCAACTAATCTTTTGTTTTCGAGTAAGGCTATGACAATTTCGCTTGAAGAGACATCAATGATTAAGTCGCTACTCAAAACAAAAATTTTTAATGATTAAAAAAGTTTTCGCTGCAAGGCGAAAACAAAACTTATACAATGACTTTAACCTAAACACCAATTTCGAAGCACTTTGCGGAAACTGGTTATAAACGAGGTCAGCAGTCAACCTATAACACGTAAACCTAAAGCAGTTTGTCTACTTTAGGTTTACCTGGTTAACAAACATCCAGTTGAAGACTATTTCTTCTTCTTATGCCTGTTTTTACGCAATCTTTTTTTACGCTTGTGCGTGGCCATCTTGTGCCTTTTTCTTTTTTTACCGCTGGGCATAATCCCTTATTTTACTTGGTTTTTAACTTTAGAAACAAACGACTTAGCCGGTTTGAACGACGGGATGTTGTGTTCCGGGATAATTATTGTTGTGTTTTTTGAAATGTTACGCGCTGTTTTCTCAGCCCTTTTCTTAACAACAAAGCTTCCAAAACCCCTAAGGTAAACATTTTTGTTGTCTACCAAACTGTCTTTTACTGTTTCCATAAAAGCTTCCACAGTTTTCTGCAC
This sequence comes from Prolixibacteraceae bacterium UBA6162, assembly GCA_002428215.1. Next base: position 13,211 of record DIUI01000097.1, on the reverse strand, counting down.
GGTGACTTTCTCGATGCCTGTGTTTTTAGAAACTTCATTAACGATATCTGCCTTTGTCATTTCTTAAAATATTTAATTTTCAAATAATTAATCTGATTTTATCGGAGTGCAAAAATATAAATTATTTAAAAACTAAAAATTTTTTTGTCCAATTTATTTTCCCTGTGTAGCTTAATTGTGCCTCAACCCCGATGTAACTTCTATTAAACAGCTCAAAGAATCAGTGTCCGGTTAAGACTTAGACAAAAAGCTGGGCTTCTCTTTTTAGAGGAGCGAATTAAAATTCCATATCTTTGGCCAAAATCGTTTCCAAAAGCTTATGGCCTCATTTAACCGGCAGTTATACAGCTGGTACAATCTGAACAAAAGAGACCTTCCCTGGAGAACGACAAGGAACCCTTATTTCATCTGGGTTTCAGAAATAATACTCCAGCAAACCAGGGTAGCACAAGGTTTACCCTTCTACCTAAGATACATTGATCGCTTTCCCGATATTGCTACTCTTGCTTCTGCCGAAGAGGACGAAGTATTGAAAATGTGGGAGGGACTTGGATATTACTCCAGAGCCAGAAATATGCACAAGGCTGCCCGGACAATAGTAGCCGATTACAAAGGTCAGTTTCCCCTCGAATATGAAGCCATTCGGGCCTTGCCGGGAATTGGAGATTATACTGCGGCGGCTATTGGATCAATTGCCTTCAACCTTCCCGTAGCAGCGGTAGATGGCAATGTGGCGAGGGTAATTTCGCGCTATTTGGGCATTAAACAACCTGTAGACCAGACCATCGGGATTAAACTCATTCGGGAGGCTGCAGCTGCGCTGCTCGGCAACAATGACCCCGCACTTCACAACCAGGCTATGATGGAGCTGGGGGCACTGGTATGCAAGCCCCAAAGGCCCGACTGCCACCAATGTCCGATACATGAAAATTGCTTTGCAGCAGCATCTAACGAGATCGACCTGCTGCCGGTTAAAAGCAAGCAGCTTATTAAACGAGAGCGCTGGTTTACCTTCATTATCATTGAAACGCCCAATGAATTATTGTTAGAAAAAAGGGGCGCCAACGATATCTGGAAAGGTCTCTATCAGTTTACCCTTATCGAAAATAATATCAGCCCATCGGATGCCGAAATCCTGCAACATCCGTTGGTGAATCAATGGCTGACTGTTGAATCAGCAGAGGTCAAACACCTTAGTGAACCGATTGTGCATCTGCTCACCCATCAGCGAATAACTGCACGCTTTCTGCACCTGAAGCTCAGTCATCTTCCACCAAATATCCCATCTGGTATCAGGGCAAATAAGGCCGAATTGTTTACCTTTGCATTTCCGGTTTTGATAAAAAACCATCTAAAAAAAATGAAGCTGCTATAAAAACATAAAGCAATGGTTCACGGAAGAAAAAAAATTGTACTTTAAACCCGTTAACCTTTAAAACGAATACTATGTCGATTAACAAAGTTATTTTAGTAGGAAATGTTGGACAGGACCCCGAAGTTAAGCACCTGGACAACAACGTTGCATTGGCCCGTTTTAGCCTTGCGACCTCCGAAACCTATGTTGCCAAAAATGGAGAGAAAGTATCTACCACGGAATGGCACAATATTGTGCTTTGGAGGGGCCTGGCCGATCTGGCAGAAAAATACATCCGAAAGGGCAAGCAGATTTATGTCGAAGGGCGGATTAGAACACGCTCATGGGACGATAAGGATGGAAACAAGCGCTACACCACCGAAATATATGGTGATGTTGTACGCCTGCTGAGCGGTCGGGAGGGATCTGTTCAAGATGCATCGGGGCAAGAGAGGGCAGCAGCAGCCATGCCGGCAGCCCGTGCAGAAGTGCCCGATTTTGAAAGTGAACCCGAAGACGACTTGCCATTTTAAACGAAATTCTGAATAATTGGAAACCGAATCTTTAACCAGCGCCGACCCCCTTAGTTGGGGGTTGGTTTTAAATCCCCCCGACGTTTCAACCCTGATTGGACTGCTCATATTTTTGCTTTTACTGATGCTGTCGGCCTTAATAAGCGGTTCAGAAGTTGCCTATTTCTCTCTCAGTCCGGCTGATAAACTCAACCTAGGGAAGAGCAAGCGTGACACCAAAGTAGCAGAACACCTTCATCACCCGGAACGACTTTTGGCTACCATTTTGGTAGTCAACAATTTCGTGAATATCGCCATCGTAATTCTGGGTGCTTTTATTACCTCATCGCTGCTTGAATTTTACAATGCCCCCATCCTTGAATTCCTGATTCAAGTAGTTATTATCACCTTCCTGCTTTTGCTTTTCGGAGAGATTTTGCCCAAAGTTTACGCCACTCACTATCCTTTGGGCTTTGCCCGGTTTATGGCCTATCCTCTATTTAGCTTTGAACTGCTTTTTCAACCTATAAATTCAATTTTGATCCGTTTATCGGAACTTGTTAATCAAAGACTCAACAGGCGACAACGTAAAATTTCGATCAATGAAATTTCGCAGGCCCTTGAACTCACCAGTGAATCCGACAATATTCAGGAAAAAGAGATTCTGGAGGGAATTGTGCGATTCGGCAACAAAAATGTCAGTGAAATTATGCGCTCAAGGGTAGATGTGGTAGCGATTGACATTCGAACCACCTTCGATGAAGTACTGGAGGTAATTAACCAAACAGGATACTCCCGATTGCCGGTTTATGCACAATCGTTCGACCATGTAAAAGGTATGCTTTTTATTAAAGATCTCTTGCCGCACACCGAAAAAGGATCAGGGTTTAACTGGCAATCACTGCTGCGTCCTCCATTTTTTGTGCCTGAGACCCGCAAGATTAAAGCGCTTCTCGAAGATTTTCAAAAAAACAAGGTACACATGGCTGTGGTGGTAGATGAATATGGAGGCTCTTCAGGGATTGTAACTCTGGAGGACATCCTGGAGGAGATTGTAGGTGATATTGCCGATGAGTTCGATGATGATGAACGTTATTTTAAGCAGATTGGCGATGGCAAGTATCTCTTCGATGGAAAAACTTTGCTGACTGATTTTTGCAGGGTCACTCAGGCCCCAGAGGATATATTCGACAATGTTAAGGGAGAAGCGGATACCCTTGCGGGGCTCGTTCTTGAATTACGGGGGGAATTCCCATCGGTCAACGAAAAAATAACATGCAAAAACTTTCGTTTAACCATCGAGTCGATCAATAAGCGACGGATTAAACAGATCAGGGTCGAAACTCTAACCGGCGATGAATAACCATTTCGCCTGATTTGCACGTACCTTCACCTAATTGATGTGGCCCGAAATCTATTGAAACGCACGAAAATTGTTCTCCCAAGGTTGAAATAAAAATATGTTGAAAGTCAAAACTCTATTGCTGCTTACAATTTTATTGTCGGGATGCGGACAAAATCCAACTCCAAAACCGAGAGGGTACTTCCGCATCGATTTACCCGAGAAAGCCTATGTACAACTTGAAGGAAATCAACCCTATCATTTTGAAATTCCGGTCTATGCAGAGGCAGTTGCCGATGTTTCTGTGTTTTCAGAACCATACTGGATCAATGTAGAGTTCCCTGTCAATAAAGCAGAGGTTCACATAAGCTACAAGACAGTAAACAACAATCTTCACGTATACACCGAAGAGTCGCGGGAACTAACCTATAAGCATGCCCAAAAGGCAAGTTCAATAGAGGAGCATCTTTTCATCAATTCGGCAAAAAGGGTTTTTGGTACCATCTATCTCATTAAGGGTAATGCGGCTTCACCGGTTCAGTTTTACCTTACCGACAGTACCCGGCATTTCCTGAGAGGTTCGTTGTACATCAGAGACGTTCCCAACATCGATTCACTTCGTCCGGTAATTGATTTCCTTATACCCGACGTTATCCATATGATTGAAACAACTACCTGGTCGGAGGTAGTCCACAACTCTAACTTTTAGTGTCGGGTATGCCATTGCAAAAAATCACCCATTACCCCGGATATACGATAGGGCTTTGGCAGCTTAACGAGGCGGTTGATGATCTGTTTGAACAGGTTGTTTTAACCCCGGCCGACCGGGAACTTTATCAAACCCTTGCCCACGACAGGAGGAAAAGAGAGTTTTTGGCCACCCGGAAACTTTTGTCAGCCCTGGCCGGCCCCGAAGCCTCCATCGGGTACAATAAGCTCAGACAGCCGGTCCTAAACGGATCCAACCGCTACATATCGATATCTCATTCGGCTTCTATGGCTGCGGTTTTGATATCCGAAAAGCCTATGGGTATCGATGCAGAAGAACTTTCGCGTGATGTAGAAAAAATAGCCCAACGGTTTTTGTCAGCTTTTGAGCAAGAATGGACTTTGCAGGCTGCCAATACAGGAATTTCCCGGATTATCTGCTGGAGCGCAAAAGAGGCCATATTCAAATTAATGGCCCAGCCAGAGGTAACTTTTAGCCGACAGATTCTTTTGGAACCTTTCACTACAGTAGAAAATGGTTCAATACAGGCTTCCTTTGTGAGGGAGGATGAAATTATCCCCATTTCCTTGCTCTACGAACTCAATCTGGACAATTGTGTTGTTTGGTGTATACGCAAATAACAAACGTTATGGAGAAACCAAAGCATCATATTCTGGTAATTTTTGGCGCATCGGGCGATCTTGCCCGTCGGAAGTTGATTCCGGCGCTCTTCGATCTGTGGCAACAAGAGCTTCTCCCATCCGGGTTTGCCGTCTTGGGAACAGGCAGGACTGTTATGACCGACGTTGCGTTTCGTGAAAAAATGAATGCCTTTCTTAAGCCGGAAATCCCGGGAGAAGATTTTCTTAAGCTCCTTCACTATTTGCCTGTGGATCCTGAAAAGCCAGAGGATTACAGTATGCTCAAGGAGCGAATTGAAGCCCTCGATCGGGAGATTGGGGCCGCTGGGAATGTCATTTTTTACTTATCGACCCCTCCCTCCCTATATTCCGTAATTCCTCAACAGCTTCACGTTGCAGGATTGTCGTCGCACCCCAGTGCGTTCAGGCGGCTGATTGTTGAAAAGCCGTTCGGTACTGATTTGGCTTCAGCTCAGCAACTGAACATAGAGCTGCTCAACTACTTTACTGAGTCGCAGATTTACAGGATTGATCACTACCTGGGGAAAGAGACCGTTCAAAATATGCTGGTTACCCGCTTTAGCAATGGTATTCTCGAGCCACTTTGGAACCATCACTATATTCAAAGGGTTGAGATCACATCTGCCGAAAGTCTTGGAGTCGAGGGTCGTGGAGGATATTACGACCATTCAGGAGCACTCCGCGATATGGTGCAAAACCACCTGTTGCAACTGGCTGCATTTGTTGCGATGGAACCCCCTACTGTTATGGAAGCCAATGCCATCAGAAATGAACTGTTAAAAGTTTTTCAGGCACTTCGGCCAATTCCTGAAAATAAAGTTGAGCGGAATGTGGTAAGAGGACAATATACTGATTCGACCATCGGCGGAGAAAAAACTGCCGGATACCGAAGTGAACCGGGGGTATCGGTCAATTCGAGGACAGAGACCTATGCTGCCCTGCGGTTTTACATCGACAACTGGCGATGGTCAGGTGTTCCATTTTATATACGGACCGGAAAGAAATTACCCACCCGGGTTACCGAAGTTGTTGTGCACTTTAAAGAGGTACCCCACCATATTTTCGGCACTTCCGGCGACTATAACCCAGTCGAGAATCAGCTAATTATTCGGATTCAGCCCGATGAAGGCATTTTGTTGAAATTTGGGATGAAAGTCCCCGGAGCCGGCTTCAGCGTGCAGACTGTACACATGGATTTTCACTATAGTTCGCTCGCCCAGGTACATTTACCATCGGCTTATGAGCGGTTGTTACTCGACTGCATGCTCGGTGATGCTACGCTCTACAGCAGGGGAGACACCATCGAAGCGGCATGGAATTTCATTCAGCCCATCCTCAATGCCTGGAACAGTAACCCCGATATACCTCTCTATGGGTATCCTGCAGGCTCGTGGGGTCCTGATATCGCTGACAAGCTTGTATTGAACGGATCCTGGAGATATCCCTGCAAGAATCTTTCCGACGATGGATCCTTTTGTGAGTTGTAACCCTGAAAATTAGACAACGTATACATCAACCGAAAATGGAAGACCGAATTGAGGTTAAAATTGCACCCAATCCTAAAAAGGTTGCAAAGGCAGCTGCAAAGCTAATTTTCAAGCTTATTAATGAATCGAAGCAGAAGCATTTTAACATTGCCTTATCGGGAGGCACAACTCCCTCCTTGTTATATCGCAGACTGGCCAAAAAATTCCAGAACCAGATTCCCTGGCATATTGTGCATTTTTGGTGGGGAGATGAGAGAATGGTCGATTCCGCTTCACCCGACAGCAATTTCCAGATGGTATGGCAATCGATGCTGTCGAAGGTACCTGTTGACAAAGCCCAGATTCACACCATCGATGGAGGAACCAGCAACGATGAAGCCGAGGCTTTGCGTTATGCTGCCGAAATAGAACAATTTGTACCCATCAAAAATCAGCTACCCTGTTTCGATCTCATTTTACTCGGACTGGGAGAGGATGGCCACACAGCATCGATTTTTCCCGACACGCTCAATCTAATGGAAAGCAGCTCGATCTGTGCTGTGGTTGAACATCCGGTAACTGCCCAAAAACGGATTACCCTTACCGGGAAAATCATCAACAACGCAAGCAATATTCTGTTCCTAACTACCGGTGAAAGCAAAGCTGTTGTAGTCTCAAACATCATGAACAGCCGGGAGAGTGCCCGCGAATATCCGGCCTATTACATTCTGCCGGATCATGGCAAAATGGTTTGGATTATTGATGAAGCAGCTTCGGCAGAAATCTGAGGTCCAAATTTCGCCCTAATGGATAAAAACCGGGATGATGCAAACCCAAAATCACCAACAAATTGACTAATTTTATCCACTCAAAAAGTTAGCATTATGAATACTACCCCTCTGCTTGCCCGCAACCACTGGAAATACATAAAGGACTCCGATTATCAGGTAGCCGTATTGCCCTGGGGTGCCACCGAAGCGCACAATTATCATCTGCCTTATGGAACCGATTTCATGGAGGCAGAGGCTATAGCCGAAAAATCGGCCCATCTTGCTCAGGCACGTGGTGCAAGGGTAGTTGTTTTACCCTCGATTCCTTTTGGCGTTAACACCGGACAGCACGATATTAAACTCAATATCAACCTCAACCCTTCTACTCAGCAAATAATCCTGGATGACATCATTGCAGGGCTACAACGGCACAACATCTATAAATTCATTGTGCTTAATGCCCATGGAGGGAATGATTTTCGCCAGATGCTTAGGGAACTTGGATTAAAATACCCGAAAATGTGGCTTTTTCAGGCCAACTTTTATCAGATTCCAATCCCTGAAGGGTTGTTTGAAGAGCGCGATGACCATGCAGGTGAGATGGAGACCAGTCTTATGATGCATCTATTCCCTAACGCTGTGTTACCGTTAAGTGAAGCTGGTGATGGTGCCTCCAGGCAGATTCCCATCAAAGCATTTCAGCAGAAATGGACCTGGACCGAGCGCGAATGGAGCAAGGTAACCCTCGACACGGGAGTCGGAAATCCCCATAAAGCAACTGCAGCAAAAGGTGCCGCCTTTTTTAGTCACATTACAGCACAGATAGCAGATATGTTGGTTGAGGTGTCGGGAATTGACCGGGAAAATGCCTATCAGTAAAATCTATCTGACTTCTTTAGCCCAAAGCGTGTATAGTAAAACCACCGGCCGCAGAATTAACGACCGATGGTAAAATCACACAAACAATTTGGGGGTTAATTTATTCGGATTGCGATGATTCTGACTTGCGGCCAACCATTAGTAGCTGATCGACAACTACTTCGGTAATATAGTGCTTCAATCCCTCCTTGTCATCCCAACTTCGGTTGTTAAGTTTTCCTTCAATGGCCACTTCCTGTCCTTTTCGGATCAGTTTTTCTGCAGTCTCAGCCACAGGACCATAGGCAACCAACCGATGCCATGTAGTTTCCGACTTGCGGTTGCCTGTGTTGTCAATATAGGTTTCATTGGTTGCCAGTGAGAAATTGGCAATTTTACGTCCGCTCTCAAGCTGCACTATTTTGGGGGCATCGCCCGCATGACCAATTAAACGTACGGAGTTGTTCAGGGTATTCATAATGATGAGGTTTAATAGTTAAAATATTGTATGTTTCTATTGTTCGCAACGGGAAAGGGACGGCAAAGAATGCCTCTTTCCGGTTTGCCAGTAATCGGAAGGTTTATTCAGGGATGGAAGCAGACGACTCCCTTTTATCACCCAAAAGCATCAGACTGCGGGTTACCACTTCAGTAATGAATTGGGTATTGCCGGATTTATCGGCATAAGAACGGTTCACCAATTTTCCTTCCACTGCGCAGCGCGTGCCCTTATCGAGGAATTTAAGCGCAATCTCAGCAACCTTTCCGTTGGCAACCACGCGGTGCCAAGTCGTTTGCGTTTGCCGTTTGCCTTCGCTGTCGTTATAAATCTCATTGGTGGCAACCGAAAAATTGACAATCTTCCGTCCGCTTTCAAATTGCAGAACTTTGGGTTTGTCGCCCAGATGGCCGATAAGCCTGACAGAATTTCTTAATGCATTCATCTTTTCAAAATTTTAAGGATTAAACAATCGGGTTAACGATGAGACGAAAGTAGCGTCGAGGAAAGTCTCTATCCGGTGTGTAAGTATTTTGTTTCGTTTAAAAACGACAGTAAGTACTTACAAACGATTAATTTGTATAAAATAAATCGACAGGCATATTAAAAATGTTTTTATCTTTGTGTTGCGTTCAAAAGGGGAATTGCCAATCTGCCAAAGAGAATTCAGGTGGAAAGAGCGATAACTCCGGATAGAGGCTATTCTGAGTTTATTTCCGGTTCTTCACCCTAAAATTTTTTAAACAATTCGTGCATCATGAATCCTACGGGATACCAACCGAGCGACACGCCACGGTGGTTCAGTATGCGGGCAGTTTCAGCCAAAAAAGTGTAATCCTTATTTGCTAATTGTCTTCGCGGTTCAGATGCACAAAGTATTAACCATTAATATTTTGTGTTATGAAAAAACAATCAGAACAGGAGAAAACCCTTTCTCCTAAAATTGCAAAAGCTTTAAGTCGGCTGCAACTCAGGTATACAATCCTTGAAGCTGCAGCTGAAGTATTTAATTGCCTGCAGCTGCTTTCTGGCAGAAATGCAGAAGCATTGGTAATTGACAACACACAGAACATCAACCAGATGCTGCTGCTCAAACAATCGCATCCTATCTTCGCGATAGGGATAGACTACGATGATGTGATAACCTCCAGAGGAATATTTGGCTCTTCCCGCGGCAGAGGAAACGATTATGCCCTCATATCAGACCGCTTCACCCTTTTATTTGCAAACAACGCAAAAGCAGCGGCCTTTCAAAAATTATTTAACCCACCAAAAGCTACGTACTATGCTTAAATATGTATTGATGTTACAGAAGGATGATCACGATTACATTCTCCAGACCAAAGCTGAATTTATGCAAAAGACAGCATCGGAACTGGTAAGCCTTTACAACCGGCAGGTAGAAATAGGCATTGTAGGTGTTCACAGACAAGCGGTTATGCTGTTTACTCTAAGACTCACAATGCTTGAGATTTTTGGGCAAAGCCCAATCCTGCTGCACGACAATATTATACTCGAGCTGTCAGGGAAAGCATGGCTTAGCGAAGGAAAGCTAATGTTTGATCCTGCTGAGGATTGATTGAATCTCACTTATACCGGGGGGCTAAACTCAGTTGCTCCCCGGTATAAATCAAACTTTTAAATTACCCTTACAATTGAAAATTATGAAATGCGATCATCAAAGACTAATTGAAGAACTAGCGAATTATATTCAAAAACTTGAAGAAAAGGTTGCTGAAATGCAAAATATCAGAGCACGAGGCTTGTATACCACAATGAATATCGAACATGAAATCATAAAGGCCAGGGCATATATCCGCAGAAGTTTAAGAGAGATTAACCATTTGAAAAACCAGAATTAATTGTGTGATTCCTCTTGTCCGGTGTTTGAAAGCTCAGTTAAACACAAACCCACGAGGGGAATATGCAACAGCAAGACTTACAACGATGCGTAAGTTACTCTGCTCTTCAATGCATTGGAAACAGATTAACCCAATTCAATTCACTTAAAACAAACCGTTATGCAAATTTCATTATCCGATGGGAGTTTAGCACGTCTCGACCGTTCGACCCTCAGATTTTACGCTTTAGATTCTCCTCCAATACTGCATTGTATGCCCGAGATGCCTGAATGGACAGCAGTTCCATTCGGTATTGACTGCCATAAATTCACCCAAAACCTCCAATATCCTAGGCAGGAGTTTAAGAACTGTTTTAAACGCCGAAACGATACCCCTTCCTATTATTTACGCCCTACCGAAAACGATATCGACATCAATTACCTTCCTTCGGTGTATCGCTTCCCGGGGAGATACAGTGGTGTCATGTTCAGCGATGCATACCTCGATTGGAACTTTCTGGACGGTGGGATTACCAAATTCATGGCATATGGATTTGGCAGAAAAAGTTATATTGAAGTAAGAGGAGCAGAAGCTTTGCGGCTGGTTTGCATGTTCCATGGTGTCTTCCAACCCCGCACCATAAAGGGAGAAACGGAAAGAAGACCTTTGGCAGTATTGCTCGAGGAGGCTACCCGGTTTCCGCTCACCGATCGGACCAAAATACCCAATCTTCCCAACTTTTAAGGGGTACTGTATCGATACAGGAACGTAAAATTTTTTCTTGTCGCAAACAATAATGCGCTTCTGTTCGTTTTGTTACAAATTAAAAACAGAAACATGGAAAGAGACAACACCAAAGTAACCTTTAAAGGAACTCCTATGACACTGGTTGGGAAGCCTGTAAAAACTGGGGATACTGCACCCGATTTCACGGTACTCGATAAAACGCTTGCTGCCAGGTCGTTAAAGGATTATGCAGGCAAGACAAAGGTCCTGGCCATTTACCCGTCGATCGATACAGGAATATGCGCTATGCAAAACCGAAAATTCAATGAGATGGCCACAAAATTATCTGATGATATAGTGGTACTATCGGTTTCGACCGACCTTCCTTTCGCACAGTCGAGATTTTGCGCTGCAGAGGGGCTTGAGAAGGTAGTAACACTATCAGATCACCGTGAAACCGATTTTGGACTTAAATATGGATTTCTGATGGAAGAGCTTCGTCTTTTGGCAAGAGGAACCGTTGTTATCGACAAAAACGATGTAGTAAGATACGTCGAAATTGTTCCTGAGATCACTACAGAACCTGATTACGAAAAGGCACTGGCAGCTATTGAAGCTTCGGTTTAGATCTGACAAAACAGTCGGATCCCCTGTTAAATTGTAACTTAAAGGGTCACCAAAAGCTTTAAAATAGCAGTTTGGAGGCCCATTTTTTTTATATTACAGCAAAAGTGTTAAAAGAACTTAATTTAATTTTTTTACATTTGCCGTTTGCAAAAATTTTAATGACAAGTATTAATCTTAAAAATTTATCTATGAGAAGATTTGCGCTCATTCTGCTGACGCTGGCATTTATCGGCGTACAGGCAGTGAATGCTCAGACACGTCGCATCACGGGTACCGTTACCAGTGCTGCTGATGGTACGACCATTCCAGGAGTATCGGTAGTGGCAAAGGGCACATCGGTGGGTACAATTACCAACCTCGACGGTGCTTACCAGCTCGATGTTCCTGAATCTGCCACTACGCTTGTATTTTCCTTTGTGGGGATGTCCACTACCGAAATGGCCATTACAGGCTCTGTAGTTAATATTAGTATGGCTACAGACATAATTGGTGTAGATGAGGTAGTTGTAGTTGGTTATGGTACTACTACTAGGCAAAGTTTTGTTGGTTCTATCAAAACCATTAAAAGTGAAAACATTCAGGCAAAATCAGTTGCCAACCTTTCACAATCGCTCGCTGGAGAAGCTGCGGGTGTAAATGTTATCAATACTTCGGGTCAGCCCGGAACCTCATCTGTAGTGCGTATCAGGGGTTATGGCTCTGTTAATGGTAACAGAGACCCGTTGTATGTTCTCGACGGTGTTCCTTTTTCAGGTGCCCTCAGTTCTATAAACCCTAATGACATTGAGACTACTACCATTTTGAAGGATGCTACTGCGACTGCCATTTATGGTTCAAGAGGTGCCAATGGGGTTATTCTGCTTACTACAAAATCAGGTAGAGCAGGAACTTCTATGATCGAGGCTGACATAAAAAGGGGTGTAAACATCAGCGGAATTCCGCGTTACAGCACTATCAAGTCACCCGAAGAATATATCGGTTTAAGCTGGGAATCGAAATACAACCGTGGAGTTGCGCTGGGCCAGGCCGATCCTGTTGCTTATGCCAACGCTCAGCTCTTTGGAGCGGCAGGTATTACCCCAAAATACAATATGTGGAATGCAACAGCCGCCGAACTGATTGATCCTGCAACCAGAACCGTTCGTCCGGGTGTTACCAGAAAGTACGATCCTGAAAACTGGGAAGATTATGGATTTCAGTCTTCAAACCGTACCGAAGGAAACCTTGTATTCCGTGGCGGTAACAATACCACCAAATACTTTACTTCCTACGGTTACCTGCATGATGTAGGGTATATCATCAACTCAGATTTTAAGCGGTACACGGCTACCATGAATGTTGAAAGCATTGTGAAGCCATGGCTGACTACCTCTGCAAGAATGAACTATGCCGGCTCGGAAACCAATAACAACGGACAGTCGAGTGACTCAGGAAGTATTTTCTGGTTTGTTGACAATCTTCCCCCTATTTTCCCGCTATTCCTGCGCGACGATAATGGTCAGATTGTTAAGGATCCAATTTTTGACGGAAACCAGTTTGACTATGGTATCGGAAGGGCTTTTGGTGCGCTTACCAACTCTATAGCCGATGCTACCTTCGATAAGAGCCGTACGAATGCCAACCAACTTACAGGTAATTTTAGCTGGAACATTCGCTTCCACGAAAGTCTGACTTTTGAAAATACCCTTGGAGCACAATTGTATACAAGCAAGTTCAACAACCTGCGGAACCCATTCTATGGTGGCTCGGCTGGTCAGGGAGGATATGTATACAAAACCGACCAGCTTCTGTTCAGCTATAACTTTCTGAACCTGCTTCGCTTCAAAAGAAGCTTTGGATCACACA
>DIUI01000087.1 GCA_002428215.1 Prolixibacteraceae bacterium UBA6162 | reverse complement strand
TTTCGTGATGAAAGATAAATTACGTACACTCTTCGATTACATACGGGATGAGGTAATCGAATGCAACGGTAGAATATTTGTGGATTCAGCTCCTGTTCTGGAGCGCGCATGGGCCCGCAAAGCAGGGTTGGGGTGGATAGGAAAGAATGCTCAGGTTATATCGCCTGTCTATGGTAGTTTTTTCTTTATTGGTGAGTTGATCCTCGATGTGGAAATTTCAGCTAACACGCCGGAAGAAGTCCGCGACCATTGTGGACGTTGTACCCGTTGTCTGGATGCTTGTCCAACGCAAGCAATTCTTCACGACCGGGTTATTGATGCAAGAAGATGCATTTCTTATCAGACTATTGAGAATCGCGATGAGATAGACCCCACATTGGTTGGGAAATTTGAAAACAGGGTGTTTGGTTGCGATATTTGCCAGGATGTTTGCCCCTGGAATCTCAAATCGGAACCGCACAGCGAACCAAAGTTGAATCCAAAATCTCTCCTCATGGAACTTAAAGCAGAGGAGTGGTTTCGAATGGATCATTCTTCATTTAACGAAATCTTCAGGAATTCGGCCGTTAAACGTGCAGGATACCGGGGGTTACAGCGCAACCTCCGTTTTTTACAATCAAATACTGACGATTCAGAAGCATCATAATGCAGCTGCAATATCGTCGATAAGATCGGCCGCATTTTCAATCCCTACCGACAAGCGCATCATGGTTGGCCGAATAAAGGCAGCTTCACGCTCCTTCTCGGGAAATTCAGCGTAAATGGTCGACCATGGATGAATAATCAGCGACTTATTGTCGTTCAGATTGGTGGCACGACGAATTACAGACAATCGGTTCATAAAAGTAAAGCATGCTGCTTCGCTTTCCAGATCAAATGTCATTATAGTACCTGGAATACCTTTGAAAATTCGGACAGCCTCCTGATAACCCGGAGAGCCTGGCAAACCAGGATAGTCGACCCGTTCAACCCTGGGATGTTTGGCCAGATAATCGCCCAATGCCATACAATTGGCATAACAACGCTCCACGCGCAATTCAAGCATATCGAGGCCTGCAATTTGCATAAGGGCTGTTTGAGCAGTCATACTGCCTCCGGTATTCCGGTATATATTTTTCCGGAGCTTCGCAATTAAGGCGTTTTTTCCAAATTTTGGATAATAGGCTGCGAAATTTGGATTGAGGCTCCAGTCGTAAGAGGCATAATCCAAAATGGCGCCGCCAAATGAAGTGGCTCCGCCCGATATATATTTGGTGGTTGACATTACCTCTATATCTACCCCATGGAGTGAAGCCTTGAAAACGTTGGGCGGTGTAAGTGTACTGTCGGCAATGAGCAGAATTTGATGCCTGCGCGCAATATCAGACAGCATGGAGAAGTCGGCAATAGTTAGCTGAGGATTGGTAACCGTTTCAAAAAATATAGCTCGGGTCCGGGAATCAATAAGGGCCTCTATCTCTTTTGCTTCACGCAGGGCCGTGAAACGGGTTTCAATACCCAGGTCGGGCAAGGTTTGCTGCATAAGGGCATAGGTATGACCGAAGAGCTGATTCCCGGTGATGATATTATCGCCCGAACGCGCAACCGCAAACATTACATCGGCAATGGCTGCCATTCCGGAGGCTACTGCAAGTGAACCATGGGCTCCGGTAAGCTCGCGCATTTTCATTTCAAAATACTCAACGGTTGGATTCGATGCACGCGAATAAACATGAGCGATATATTCTCCCCTAAAGTTGGCGGCAATCTGCTCCGCCGATTCAAACTCAAACGCCTGTGCACCATACAGCGGCATCTGGAGGGCATGGTGAGGATCGGTTTTTGCGTAGGGTACATTCAAAGACCGGGTGGTAAATCCCTGCTTCTTCATTTGTGTAATTTTAGGATTTTTAAATTCAATTGATCCATTGTTGTGTCTCGTACGAACTCTCCTTTCGGTTCATTCTCTTTTGTGAACAAGAAATGCTCTGCCCGGAATTTGAACTACCCGACAGATACTTACCGAGCAGAACTCATACAACAAAGGCAAATATGGTTAGAATTCTTGAACTTTACCGATCCGGCAAATATACACTATTTCGAAGCTTCCCTCAGGGCCGATTCATACCTTTTTGTCTATTTTTACAGAGCACAAATCCAAATGCTACAGGAATTTTAAAATCCCGAGAATATCAGAAAAACAACCATCGCTATGATTGAATCTTTCAGAAAGCCCTTTCACCACTATATTATGTCGCTTCAGAATGAGATCTGTTCGGCCTTCGAAGCCATTGAAGGCATTCCTCTATTTACACGTGATACCTGGGAGCGACCCGGCGGTGGTGGCGGCATTACGAGGGTTGTATCGGAAAGCAACCTGCTCGAAGGAGGAGGGGTAAATACCTCGGCCGTACACGGTCAGCTTACGGACGAAGTGAAAAGATATCTCGGAACTCCGGCCCAAGCTTTCTTTGCGTGTGGAATTTCACTCGTACTGCATCCAACCAATCCTTTCGTACCTACCGTTCATGCCAATTTTCGCTATTTTGAACTATACGACTCCAATAAAAAGGTAGTAGATGCATGGTTTGGCGGAGGGGCTGATTTAACCCCTTATTATCTCTTTACCGGGGATATCGTGCATTTTCATTCCACTTGGAAAGATGTTTGCGATAGATTCGATCACCGACTTTACCCTCAATTCAAATCTGCATGCGATCGCTACTTCTACAACCATCACCGGAAAGAAGCCAGGGGTGTTGGAGGAATCTTTTTCGATAAACTTAGGGGAACGCCGGAACGCGATGGGCAGTTTTGGTTCGATTTCACCACGGCAACGGGCAAAGAATTCTTAAAGGCTTATCTCCCAATAGCAGAGGCACGGAAAGAAATCCCCTTCAGCCATGAAAACAAAGTCTGGCAAGAGATCAGAAGAGGCAGGTACGTTGAATTTAATTTACTCCACGACGATGGTACCCGGTTTGGCATAAAAACGGATGGGCGCACAGAATCGATTTTGATGAGCCTGCCCCCAAAAGTAAGGTGGGCATACAACCATCAACCTGATCCAGAAAGCGAAGAAGAGGCATTGGTGAAAGTCTTGCAGGTTCCCCGCGAATGGATCTGATATGAGATAATTTATTATAAACTAAGGGATTATCTGCGAACCAGTTCAAACCAGTTGCTTCCGGTTTGGTAACTTTCGACCAGCTGACTGCGGTTTTCAAATCCGAAACTACCCATAAGTGCAGTGATTTCCTGATCCAGCAGCTCAAGAGCATTCTGCGTTAAATCGCTGCGAAATCCCTTTTCACCCAGGTTGATTACCATCTCGGCACTCACAAGCCGGCCAAGCACCTGTCCAAGCTCCACCAACTTGCGCTGAGGCATGTTAAGGTTGAGTTCAAAATCAAGCAACTTTCTCAGTTTATCAGACGACTTGCGTGTTAAGTCAAAATCTGACAGAAAGCGGAAAAGGTTGGTCTCACGGGTTTTCTTCATCATTTTAATCAGCTGCTCAGAAATCTGGGCATAGAGAATATCGTTCGACCCTTCGAAAATCTGGAATGGGCGGGAGTCGGTAATACCCCTACCGGCAACATGGCTGAGCTTATAAGCCTGCGCGCCGACCAACTGGGTAGCAGACTGGGCTGCTTCCTGCATTAGGTCGGTTATAACGGTCTTGATGGAGTTGGCTTCAAAGCCCGACGATGAAAGATCGTTTTCGATTCCTGCACGAGAACTACTGTTGACACACATCGCAGAGCAGATAGTAAAGGATGCCTGCAGGCGGGCCAGACGCTGCTGAACCTGATCGTAGGTAGTTAGACTCCTCCCTCCGATGTTGCGTTGCTCACTATGGGCAACAGACTCATCGAGCATACGCTGAATGAATCCCATGGCCATACCGGGGAATTGCATACGGCTGCGGTGCAGCAAATCGAGCATCATTTTTACACCGGTGGTTTCAGGAACCAGCCGATGGGCTTTGGGCACAGATACATCAAGTCGATTGCGACCGTATGGAATTTGGTAAAGTCCAAGGTTTTCATAAAACTCCTCTACAACAATTTGTTGTCCCTCCTGAGTTACGTCGCAAATAAAGAAATCGATGTCGCGCTTCAGGTCACCCGAATGGCTCATTTCGCGTGCAGTAAGCAGCCAGAATTCTGCCCAACCGGTAAGACCAGCCCAATGCTTGGTTCCTTCGATATGGTATTGCTCTCCGGCCGCACGGTAATATGTTTGCATATTGAGTGCATCACTTCCATAACCAGGTTCAGTAATCATGAGCCCTCCCATGTTTTGGTTATGGAGAAAGCGATCGAAGACAGGCTGCTTCACCTCGGCTAAACCATACTTAGCGACAGGTTGTAGGAATAGCGCCGAATTGATCCCCAGTGTAAGCGATAAAGCAAGCGATTCGTATGAGGCTGCTGCCAATAGCGCCAAACTCTCTTCCATGCGACCACCCCTTCCACCATAAGCTGCCGGGATACCCACAGCAAGTGGATTAAGCTGCATGATTTCACGAAGCACAAATGGGGGCATACCCCTTGTAATGGCAAGTCGGTCGATATCGGCCCGTTCATGAAAAACACTCTTCATAACGGCCCGGAAGCGGTCGAGATAGTCGACAAATGGTATTTGAGTGTAGCTCGCAGGTTGAACGTTTGAGCTGGCAGCTAAATCAAAGGCTTTATGCATCTTATTGAATTACTATTAGGATTAAAGGGTCTAAAAATACGAAACGCATTCTGCATAAACAACAGATCCAAAAAATGGTTCGGCAATGTAAAAAGGAAAAGTTTAGGCTTCACACCCTCAGAAGGCCGCGAAAGCCCCGAACGCCATAATAGGATTCGGCTCCATTGTGGTATAAAAACACATGTCCGAACCGAAAATCACCAAAAAGTGCCCCGCCCTTTTCCCTGATATCGGTTGGAGTCAACAGCCAACTTGAGGTTTTAGCATCGAAAGTTCCTGTTTGCTGAAGACGTCGATAATGCTCTGGCGTTAGGAGCTCAATACCCATCTCACTTGCCATACCCAGGGCACTTCCGGAGGGTCTGAATTTTTTTCTTGAAGCCAGAGCCATTTCGTCGTAGCATAGGTTCCTGCGACCGACAGGGCTTTCAGGAGAACAATCAAAGAAATGATATCGGTCGCTGATGGAATCATACTCCACAACATCAGGCTCTCCCCCACTCTCTTCCATGGCAAACAACGACAAAATTATAGGGGGCTGATGATAAATTCTTTCAGCAATATCAGACCAAAACATGCCTTGATGACGATGCATATGGCTCTCGAATCGTTTCTGAAGTTGTTCAAGCAGCAATTCAATCTGCCCGTTTGATACTTTTTGGTTGGGATTCATACATATTGACTGATTGGATGAAGCAAATTTAAAGTAATTATGAGATAACTGCATTTGAAACAATTAGCGATTTGCAACCCATCTCGCTCCGGGGCACCATCTGACCATTTTAGGCAATCAATAACAGATGCCGTAACAAGTTTTTTGTGGCATGGCCATCAAATTTTCTATTTTTACGGTCTTCAATCGAATTGCCATCATAGAGGTTCAGGATATGAATGCAAATCAATTTCAAATTCTTAAAAAGATTATGAGTAAATCAGCCAATTGCCTCATTTTGTTTACCGCCTTACTTTTAATTACTGTTGAAACGGTTCAGGGACAAAAAAGAGGTAACATCGTCGAATATTTTGGACGTGAAACGATTGAAAAAATCGACGAAGGCGAGATATTATACCAATTTACCGAAGGTCTGACCATGCCAACCGGACCTGCCAGCGGTGGCCTTTTGCCATCGAGGGATATCATCGCCTGGGCTTTGGCTAATGGAAGCATGGCACCTCCCCAAAACGGACAGGCTCTAATCCCAGCAGAAGAGAGCGAATCCAACCCTCTTTGGACCCAAATCAGTGCCAACAATGATGGAATCTTTACCGGAATCGAGATGCGACGTTCGTTCCTGCATACCCGGTTTATGGCACCAAAATCTCAAATTGCACTGCTCGATGCCAAAGGACACACCCGTCTTTATATCAATGGAATGCCCTACGAGGGAGACCATTACGATTTTGGATACACCCTCATACCTGTCAGGCTGAACAAGGGCAGTAACGATTTCATATATACCCCCGGCCGATTCGGAAGGGTAGCGTCGAGACTGGTTGCCCCGCGCAAACCGGTAATGGTCTCAAGCAGAGATTTGACCCTACCGGCAATAATCAAAGGTGAAACAGAGGATAAATGGGCTGCCATAAGGGTAATCAATGCTACCGAAAAGGAGCTTAGAAATCTGACCATAAAATGTGTTCTTGAATCGGGAGAAGAAGTATCACACCCTGCAGGCAACGTCATGGAAATGGCAGTGCGTAAATTACCTTTCAAAATACCATCGCAAAAAGCAATATCTGATAAAAGAATAGTAACCGCTACAGTAATTTTGCTGGGAGCAGGAGGACGTGAGCTCGACCGGACAGATATTACCATAAATCAGGTCGATCCAGATGCACACCATGAAAGAACCTTCGTTAGCAAGATTGATGGCAGCATTCAGTATTACAGCGTGGCCCCTTCCACGACCAGTGGCGAAGGACAAGCGCTGGTATTATCGGTGCACGGTGCCGGAGTGGAAGCCCGAAACCAGGCAAGGGCCTATGCTTCAAAAGATTGGTGTCATATAGTGGCACCTACCAATCGACGTCCCTTTGGGTTCAACTGGGAGGAATGGGGCCGCATCGATGCCCTTGAAGTACTCGAAGATGCACGTAAAAAGTATCAAACAAAACCCGAATTGACCTACCTTACCGGCCACTCTATGGGAGGTCATGGTACCTGGCACCTGGGCGTTACATACCCCGATCGCTTTGCAGCCATTGCTCCCTGCGCCGGGTACCCCGATATTCTGGGCTACCGCAGAGGGGGCCCTTCCGAAAGTGAGACACAGAACCAACACTACCAGATGTTGAACCGCAGCGCACATGCTGCCCGCACCCTCGAACTGAAAAGGAATTTCCTGCAATCGGGCATTTACATACTTCACGGTGATGAAGACACCGTGGTGCCGGTCAGCCTTGCCAGAATGATGCGGCAGACCCTGTCTGAGTTTCATCCCAACTTCAATTATTATGAATACCCGGGAGGTTCGCACTGGTATGGCGACCACAGTGTTGACTGGCATCCCATATTCTCCTATTTTAAATGGCACTCTATACCTGCCAGGAGAGAGGTCAAAGAGATTGAGTTCCATACCGCCTCACCTTCGGTGTCAGCTTCCAGCTATTGGGTAACCATCCTGCAGCAGCAAAAACCGCTGGAATTCTCGTCGGTTTCTTTTCAGAAGAGCGGCGATACCATTGTGGGAAGTGTTAAAAACGTTGCAACGGTTTCCATTGATCTTAGCGAACTGGAATTTACGGATCGGCCGCTGGTGGTAATCGGCGGGCAGACTATCGAAGCTGATGATCAAAAAAATCTGGTGCTCACTTATAAGTCGGGCCAATGGATACCAACTTCTCTTAACCGGCGCGAAAAACATCCTGAAAGAGGAAGTGGTTTCAAACAAGCCTTCGACAACCGGGCTGTGTTGGTATATGCAACAGGGGGCAGCCGCGAAGAGAACGAGTGGTACCGCAATAAGGCACGTTTCGATGCCGAAGCCTTTTTATACAAAGGCAACGGCTCATTCGAGGTGATACCCGACAAAGACTTTACAATGGATAAATATGCCGACCGGAATGTAATACTATACGGCAATGCCGACAACAACCGGGCATGGGGTATGCTGCTACATGAAAGCCCTATAACAGTCCGTAAGGAGGGTATCCATTTTGGAGAAACCTTCTTTTCGGGCGATGATCTCGCAGCATGTTTTATCTATCCACGCTCCGACTCCGACAATGCCACCATAGGTGTAATAGCGGGCACAGGTATCCGTGGCATGAAATCGCAGATTGGCAACGACTACTTCTCGGGGGTAAATGGCTATCCCGATTTGTTGATCTTTAACCAGGATTATTTAAGGAATGGATTGGATGGCATTCTTGTTTCGGGGTTCTTTAACAACGACTGGACTATAGGAGAGGAATTTTTTACTAATAAATAAGGAATTTGCTGGCCCGAATTTTTTGATTCAGTGAACTATCCTATTTTCACCGATGTCATTGTGATAGAGCCACCTACCGCTTTGTCGTTAAAGAGTCTTATTTCCTCATTCTTGTCCTGTAAAGCCAGACTATAAATTAAAGGAAGAAAATGTTCGGGGGTTGGCACCGCCAGATCAAACGACCGTCCCTGCAGCCTGAAATCAATAAGGGGCTGGTGGTCGCCGTTTTTTATGTATTGTTTCATCTTCTCGTTAGCCTCCAGGGCCCAATCGAATCCAAAATCATCCGTATCCAATTTATCCCACGCAACCATCCCTAAGTTGTGCACCATATTTCCACTTCCAACAATTAGTACACCCTTTTCTCGCAGCGACTTAATCTCAAGTGCCAGATCGTAATGATATTGTGGTGCCTTATAATAATCAAGACTCATTTGAATAACAGGCACATCGGCTTCAGGATATAGGTGTTTAATTACACTCCACGATCCATGATCGAGTCCCCATTTTTCGTCCAACCCAACATCAGCTGTTCTAACCATTCCCTTGGTTTCACGCGCCAAGTCCGGACTTCCCGGTGCAGCATATTGCACTTCATACAGCTGTGGAGGAAATCCCCGAAAGTCGTGAATGGTTGGAGGATCTGGCATGGCTGTTACATGAGTTCCCTTGGTTTCCCAGTGTGCCGATATGCAAAGTATCGCTTTTGGTTTGGCCAGAGCCGCAGCAATGGTTCTAAACCCTTGTACAAACTCATTCTCTTCAATGGCATTCATCGGACTGCCATGCCCCAAAAACAACACAGGCATTTTTTGTGAACTGCCCAGTGTTGCGCTATATCTGCTTAGATCATTTAATCGCATTCTATTTCAATGTATTAGACAATTCATAATCCGACTGAAAGATGCCAGTCTCGGCTTTGTTGTTCTGGAAATTACTTCGATTCCCGAACCTTAACTCAAGCAAAACAGGCTTAACCTTGACTGAAATATTATGGGTAAGATAGCACTTGAACTTCTCGGATTTAATCTTCGAGATATCCGAATTTCCCACGGTTAAAATCCTCAAAAGCCTGAACAATCTCATGGCGCGTGTTCATTACAAAAGGCCCATGTGCCGCAATGGGTTCATGAAACGGTTGTCCGCTTAACACTAATATCAATGCGTCTTTAGTAGCCTTTATTGTAAACCCTTCCCCGTCGTTGGCCATTAATGCGAGATGGTCGGTATCTACCGATTCTGAATTATTGATATCAAAGCTACCCTCGATGGGGAGTAAAACAGTATTGTAATCGGCAGGAAAGGAAAAGTCCGTTTCAGTACCCATTTTTAAGTTCACATTGAACATGTGAATAGGGCTAAATGTAGAGGCGACCCCCGTCACTCCTTTGTATTCGCCGGCAATAATCTGTATTTCACTACCTTGTGCATCAATACTATATCGCCGAATATCTTTATTCTCTATAGCCTGGTATTTTGGAGGCCCCATTTTATCTTTGGCAGGAAGGTTCACCCACAACTGTACCATCTGAAACTCTCCCCCCTCTTTGCTCCATTCCCTTTCGTGGTATTCCTTATGCAATATTCCACTGGCAGCAGTCATCCACTGCACATCTCCCTCTCCAATTATTCCTCCGCCTCCGGCACTGTCATGATGCTGCACTCTTCCCTTGTAGGCAATGGTTACAGTCTCAAATCCCCGGTGAGGATGCACCCCAACGCCTTTGGGCGTTTCAGAAGCAGGAAAGGTAAACTTTGAATTGTAGTCCAATAATATGAATGGATTCATCCGCTCCATTTCAAGATGATAACTACTGGGAATGAAATTGTGTACCCGGAAACCGTCGCCAACCCAATGGGGCTGTCTTGGCCCTGCCACCATTTCAACGTTTTTTATTGTCATAGTCATAAATATTAAAGAATCAGATGCCAAAGTTTATAATATCGATTTACTCTTACCTTGATGTATGATAAGAAATCAATTCCTGCAATTTTTTTTGGCGAGATCACAACGCACTCTGCTCAGGCTTTCAGGGGTAATTCCAAGGTAAGATGCGACCATGGTTTGAGGAACCCGCATCAATATATCGGGATAGGTTTTAATAAAATGAAGGTATCGCTCTGCTGCGGATTTGCTCAGCAGCATTTCGACACGTGCCTGAAGGAAGTTTATTTGATTGTAGAGCATTATATGGTTAAAATCGTTCAAGACCGGGGGCAATGATCTCATGTTATTAATAAATTCCTCATCGACAAACGAGATACGGGTTGGCTCAAGTGCCTGAATATAATAGCGTAAAGGAACGTTAACATCGGTGCTTACGAAGTCGGTAATAAACCACCCCTCGGGAGCAAACTGCATAATAAACTCCCGGCCTTTTTCGTCGGTGGTGTACTGTCGCAACAAGCCCTCTTCAACAAAAAATGTTTGTCCGACATGTTGATTGTTGCCCAAAAGCAAAGCGTCCTTTGAATACTCTTTTACCTTACACCGCTTCTGAATAGACAAGATCTCATTTTCATCGATATCGAGGTTGGAAGTAAGAAAGGATTTAAGCGTAAAATTCTTCATCAGATTAATTATTAGCGATTTTCAAAGGACGAATTGGATCGTAAAACCTTAGTCATCTCTTTTCCTTTTGCCAATTCATCGACCAACTTATCGAGATATCTGACACTTCGGGTAATTGGATCGTCGATATCTTCGATACGGTAACCACAAATCACTCCCCTGATTTGGTCAGACTGAGGATTTAAATGCGCCCTTTTAAAGAATGTCTCAAACGTCACATTTTCTTTAACAAGTCCCTCTATTGCTGATTCGTCAAAGCCGGTCAGCCATTCAATGACCTGATGCAATTCTCCTTTCGACCTCCCTTTCTTTTCCAATTTTGCTATATAATGCGGATAAACCGAGGCAAAGGTCATTTTAGCGATCCGCTCATTGTGTTCCGGTGTTGTTTTCATTCTTGGCTTATTGTTTGCTCATCAATCGAACTAACCTATAAAATTACTCTTTTTATTTGGCCTAAACCGTCATCAAGTCCTTTTCTTCCCGACTTGCAAGTCATTTTTCGAGAGATACCGGCACACAAAATTGTTGGGTTCCCAACAGGGATACACCATTTCCTTTTCCCGGGATATCGTTTTTATTCAGAACTCTTATGGGGTCCGACATGCGATTTTTCCATCCCTGAGACCCGGTTTAATACTTGCTTGCTTATTGTCGCTTATGATTGTTGGAATGATTATTTAACAGTCAACGCTACAAATTCCATTCGGACACGAGTTGCCCCAAATTTAATGGAAACACTATCTTTGCACGAAACGATTTGATCCGATATGAACCGCGAACAGCTATTTGAGCAGATTCAGGAAAAACGAAGCTTTTTATGCGTTGGCCTTGATACCGATCTTTTAAAAATCCCATCCTTCCTCCGCGATACCAGCGATCCGGTATTTGCCTTCAATAAAGAGATTATTGATGCTACGCATGACCTATGTGTGGCTTACAAACCGAACCTGGCATTTTACGAAAGCCTTGGGGCTGATGGTTGGATTAGTCTTACCAATACAGTGGCCTACATACGCAGCAAGTACCCCGACCTCTTCATCATTGCAGACGCAAAAAGAGGCGATATTGGAAATACCTCGCAGCTATATGCGCGGGCATTCTTCGATCAAATGGATTTCGACGCAGTTACTGTGGCCCCTTATATGGGAGAAGATTCGGTGAAACCATTCATGAGTTATCTCGATCGGTGGGTAATTCTCCTGGCCCTCACCTCCAACAAAGGAGCAGGTGATTTTCAGCTTATGACGAATCCTGCCGGCACCATGCTATATGAAGAGGTGCTAACCCAATCGCAAAAGTGGGGCACACCCGATCAGATGATGTACGTGGTGGGTGCCACCAAGGCTGAGAAGCTGGCCGACATCAGACAATTGGTCCCCGACCATTTTCTGCTCGTACCGGGCGTGGGAGCTCAGGGCGGAAGTCTCGAGGAAGTGGCGCGTTTTGGAATGAATGACCAATGTGGGCTGCTTGTAAACTCCTCCAGGGCTATAATTTATGCATCCGACGGCATCGATTTTGCAGAAAAAGCACGAGAAGAGGCGATGAATGTCCAGGTTGATATGGAGGAGTTACTGCTCGAGGCAGAACTACTATAAACTTTAGGGCTAATACTTACACTCCTCGTGAAAGTAAAAATGGTCGGAAGGAAAGAGGCTTGATAATTCGGCGGGAACTTCCTTAAAAAGTCCGAAAACAGCCGATCCGGAGCCAGACATTGCGGCATAGACGGCACCGGAAGTGTACAGGGTTTGCCTGATCTTTGCTATGGAAGGATACCGTTCATCTATCACCGGTTCGAAATCATTATGCAGCATACCGCGCCATTCTTCAACTGGTTTCTTAAGCACCTCTGCCAAAGGCACTTGCCATTTTCGGGGTATCATTTGCTGAAATGCCCCGGCCGTGCTAACCCCAAAGGGGGGTTTGACCACTACCAGATGCCAGCCGGTCAGTGTAATTTCTGAAGGACTTAAAAGGTCGCCGATTCCCTCTGCCAGCGCCGGTCGGTTGTATATAAAGAAGGAACAATCGGCTCCCAGACGTGAAGCATAGAAAGTCAGATTCTGAGGAGCAATCGAAAGTTTAAACTGATGATTAAGCAATTGCAGCATAAAAGCACCATCAGACGAACCACCACCAAGGCCGGCACCATGCGGGATTAATTTGTGAAGATGGATGGCAACAGGCGGAAGTGGAAAGTCTGCCTCTACCATACGATAGGCTTTAACTACCAGATTTTGTTCAGGGTCACCGTCGACCGCAATGCCAGAGGTTGAAAAAGAAAACCTGTCAGACGGAAGTACCTCCAATATATCCGACAGTCCTGTTGGATAAAACAGGGTTTCAAGATTATGGTAACCATCGGCGCGGCGCTCTGTTACATTCAAGCCTAAATTGATCTTGGCATTCGGGAACAGTATCATTCCAAAGATTTGAGTTGCACCAAAGGTTTAAATTATCCGGATATTAATCCTCCTGCATCAGGGCATATTCCTCGGGAGAGCCACAGGTGCAGATCAAATTGCGGTCGCCCCAGGTATTGTCGACCCTGCCCACCGGAACCCAATATTTGTTTTGCTTCACCCAATCGAGCGGCCAGGCAGCCTTTGAACGACTGTAGCTGTGACTCCATTCATCGGCACCTACTACCAGCGCCGTATGGGGTGCATTGCGCAGTACATTATCGTCGCGGTCGGCTTCACCACGCTCTACCTCCTTTATCTCAAGATAAATCTGATTGAGGGCGTCAATAAAACGGTCGAGTTCCTGCAGCGATTCACTTTCGGTGGGTTCTATCATTAGGGTACCTGCAACAGGGAAGGAAAGCGTTGGAGCATGGAATCCATAGTCCATGAGCCGCTTGGCGATGTCGGATTCGGTAATCCCGCAGGAGGCTTTCAGATGGCGGCATTCGAGAATAAGCTCGTGAGCCACACGTCCGTTGTTACCGGTATATAAAATGCCATAATTATCTTTAAGCGCCTGCGCAATGTAATTTGCATTCAGAATGGCCATTTCGGTAGCCTGTTTCAGGCCTTCGCTGCCCATCATTTTGATGTAACCATAGGTAATTGGCAAAACCGAAGCACTACCCCAGGGAGCTGCTGAAACAGCACGAATGCCAACATGTCCGTTGTTCATGATGGGGTGAGAGGGGAGAAACTCTACCAGATGACTGGCCACAGCTATGGGACCAACACCTGGTCCGCCCCCACCGTGGGGTATAGCAAAAGTTTTATGAAGATTCAGGTGACAAACATCGGCTCCAATAATACCGGGATTCGTGAGTCCCACCTGGGCATTCATATTGGCACCATCCATATAGACCTGTCCGCCGTGCAGGTGAATAATGTCGCACATTTCGGTGATGGCTGCTTCAAAAACACCATGTGTTGAAGGATAAGTGACCATAAAACCAGCAAGCTTCTGGCTATATTTCTCCGCCTTGGTCCGCAAATCTTCCAGGTCGACATTCCCTCGCTCATCGCAGGCTACCACAACAACCTCCATGCCAGCCATAACGGCACTTGCAGGATTGGTTCCGTGGGCAGACGAGGGTATAAGTACTACCGTTCGACCATCGTCGTTGCGGCTTTTATGATATGCCCGAATTACCATCAACCCTGTATATTCACCTGAAGCACCGGAGTTGGGCATGAGGCTCACATCAGCCATTCCGGTTATTTCAGCCAGATCGCGTCGTAGTTCTTCGATCATAATATGGTAGCCCATTGCCTGGTTTTTCGGAACAAAAGGATGAATTCCGTTGAACTCAATCCAACTCAATGGCAGCATTTCGGTGGCAGCATTGAGTTTCATGGTGCAAGAGCCGAGCGAAATCATAGAATGAGTAAGCGAAATATCCTTTAATTCCAGCGATTTAATGTAGCGTACCATTTCGGTTTCTGAGCGGTATTTGCTAAATACCTCCTGTTGCATAAAAGGAGAGTTGCGCCGAAATTTCGCATCGAGCGTCGATTGCTCGGGAATATTGGAGAGCAGCGTCTGTGGTTTATTGGCTGCCTTGGCAAAAACTTCCAAAATCCAGTTTATATCATCTATGTTAGTGGTTTCATCTATACTGATGCCCACATCTCCATTGGGGAAGTAACGGAAATTCATCTCCAGATCTACCGAAAGCCATTCGATGTCTTCGCGCTTAACGTATGGGGGCAGTGCGATACGGAGCGTATCGAAGAAGATTTTGTTCAACTGCCGGTAACCAAGCTTTTCAATCTCCCTGGCAATTAAAGTGGCAATAAAGTGTACCCGAGAGGCAATCATATTGATACCTTCTGGACCATGGTAAACCGCATAAAAACTTGCCATGTTGGCGAGTAGGGCCTGTGCAGTGCAAATATTGGAGGTCGCCTTTTCCCGTTTAATATGTTGCTCGCGGGTTTGGAGGGCCATACGCAGAGCCCTGTTTCCATGTACATCTTTGGTTATCCCAATGATACGGCCGGGCATATTTCTTTTAAATTCATCGCGGGCAGTGAAAAAAGCAGCATGTGGGCCACCATAACCCATAGGAACCCCAAATCGCTGACTGCTTCCAAACACAATGTCGGCTCCCCATTCTCCCGGAGGCACAAGAATGGCCAAGGAGAGTAGATCGGCCGCTACCGCTACTTTTGCTCCAACAGAATGAGCGGCATCAGTAATGGAGGTATAATCCGACACCTCGCCATTGGCATTGGGATATTGCAAAATAACACCAAATACACCATCGGTGATTGACAAATCTCCAATAGCCCCTGAAATAAGCTCAATTCCCAAAGGTTCGGCACGCGTATACAGCACATCAAAAGTTTGAGGCCAGATGTTCTCGTCCACCAGCAATCGGTTCACACCGCGTTTCACCTGCTCTCTTGAGCGGGAAGCCAACATTAGCGACATCGCCTCAGCAGCGGCAGTGGCTTCGTCGAGCAATGAAGCATTGGCAATCTCCAAACCTGTAAGTTCACATGCCATAGTCTGAAAATTCAGCAGCGCCTCAAGTCTTCCCTGAGAAATTTCGGCCTGGTACGGCGTGTAGGAAGTATACCACGAAGGAT
>DIUI01000055.1 GCA_002428215.1 Prolixibacteraceae bacterium UBA6162 | reverse complement strand
CATATTCCTCATCTGAACTGCATACTACAATGATGTCGGCTCCCGAATTGCGGGCAGCATCGACCCCTGCAGCCGAACTGTCGAATCCATTGTTGTCGATTACTTCGAAACCGGCAATGGCAAAAAAGTTGCAGGCAAATTGTGCCCGGGCCTTGCGCATGGTAAGATTTCCTATTGTGAGCATGAATGCCACAGGGCGCCGGTTTCGGGCGGTGTAGAGATCTGTATTGTGGCGCAATTGCTCAAGTGCTGCTGCACCCCTGAAAGGCTGAAGGATAGCGATTTCAGCCGATTGGTTTTCAGACACAGGCTGCATGAACAGCCCATCGTCGATTGGATCGGCAATGATCTCCGCAAAATCGGGAAACTGATTCACCCCAACAAGGTTTTCACGACGAAGTGCGTAATTTTGCAGCCTCAAAGCGGCTGATTCCTCTACCTCTTTTTGAATAAAACCAGCCCTAACTGCCTTTATAAAACCTCCCAACTCGTCTACCTTAAGAAACAGACTCCAGGCCTCATTCGCCAGACTTTGGGTTAAAGATTCCAGATAGTAAGCTCCGCCTGCCGGGTCTGTGACCTTGTCGAAGTGCGACTCCTCTTTCAGCAATATCTGTTGGTTGCGGGCAATTCTCTCAGAAAACTCTGATGCTCCTCTCAAGTAATCAAATGGCAGCACTGTTATGGAATGTGCTCCTCCCAGTGAGGCCGACATAGCTTCGGTCTGGGTTCTTAGCAAATTGGTATGGGCGTCGTAAATGGTTTTGTTAAAGAGCGTAGTCTCTGAATGTACCATCATTCTGGTTTCAGCCTCCTTCTCAACCCCATATGCTTTCATCAAATGCGCCCATAAAAGACGGGCGGCGCGCAATTTGGCAATTTCCATAAAATAGTTGTTGCCAATGCCAAAATTGAACTTTATACGCGATGCAACAGAGAGGGCTGAATGACCATTATCAGTCAGGCCATCGAGGTAAGCCACTGCATGTGCCAGGGAAAAAGCCAACTCCTGAGCCACATTGGCACCACTGTTACCGTATATCTTGCCATTCACGGCAATTAGCCGAAGGCCGGGCAACCCTTCTGCGGAAAGCATACTTTTGCCCAACCGATGCATGGCATTTTCAGGCGATCCGTCGGATAAAGTACCGGTTAAAAGCCAGTGCGACAATGGATCGGAGGCAAACGAGGCGATTACCTTGTCGGAACGATAGTCGGATCCTGCAATAAATTGAGCAAAGATACCCGACCAGTCGCAACAACTACAGGGGCAAAAAAGGTTTATCTCGGCAGCTTCAACATCAATTCCCTCTAAAAGCTGCTGCAGGTAAGAGAGTTGCGGTGGAACTTCACATGATAGTTGAAATCCCAGTGAATCAACACCTTTCATCAGCAACGTCAACGCCTTTTTATTGGCTGCCACCGGATCGCTGACCACAATATCCTGTCTGATGCGCCAGTGGTTTTCTGATGCAACTCCCCTTGTGAAGGGAAACTCACCGGGCAAATGGTTTAACGAGGCTATTTCACTAAGGTCTTCGTCCCGGTAATAGGGCTTAACGGATATGCCTTCGGTAGTTTTCCACACCAGGGCTTTATTGTAATCTTTCCCTTTCAGGTCGGCTATTACCCTTGACTCCCATTCGGAAGTGGAAATAGACGGAAACATATTGAAAAGTTTTACTGATTCCATTTACGTGCTGTTTGAAAATCAAGGCAAAGCTACGCCTTTTCGGCAGGTTAAAAGCTAATAAATAGCAGGTTCTTAACCGAATGATAATATCATGGATGTTAATTACCTCCTTGAAACTAAGGCTCTAAATTACAGACAAAGGTATCAGATGAGCTTCTCAAGATCAAGCTGATCGGGATCAATTAACCGGTTGATGATGGCATAGACAGTAAGTCCCGATATCGATTTAATACCCAGTTTTCCGGTAATGTTTTTTCGATGGGTTATTACGGTATGAATACTGATAAATAAATTGTCGGCAATCTCCTTGTTGGAATAACCGATGGCAACCAGCCTGAGAATTTCCATCTCACGTTGAGTAAGTTCGTTCTCGGCCTGGGGAGCCGACTGCTCACAGAATTCCTCTACAATTTTCTTGAACGATTCAAAACTGCTGTCGAGCGAAACCTGATGGGCCGCCAAACGGCAGGGCCTGATTAGGTTTTCGTTGTCGTAAACAGCAACCATAGTGGAATTCTTTGGACACGATTCCACGGCATCCAATTGTCCGGCCTCAATGAAAGCGAGCATCCGGCAGCTGCGACAATATCCTCGCTCGATGTAGGATTGCATGTTGGTGCTTTGCACAAAATCATGCTTCCAGATGGGGTTAAGCAACGACTGTAAACCCTTTCTAACAATCTCGGAACGGTGAACAACGGCCAGTTTACTTTCCATTTTTTACGGCTTTTTCAATACGGTAAACAATCGGCACCAGGATTTTGTCCTCAATACGCGCATGATCAATAATATCCTGCTCGAGCCGAAAAAGGGTAATTAAAAAGTCGTTGCACAAATTATCATCGTATTCGGCATTTAAAAATTTGATGACCAAATTTTTAAGATCAGAAAGTTTCTGATCGATATCTGAATGCTCCTTTTCATAGATTAGAATCGAACGCGGTAAGTCCTCGTCGGCAACCGGCACTCCCCGTTCATAGGCGTCTGTAATCCTCAGAATGTATGGGAAAATCGACTCCTCTTCATCCATAATATGGGCAAAAAGTTCGGCCTTATATTTTTTGAAAAATATTTTAATCAGCTCCAGGTCATCGGTGTGGGTTATACCCGAACCAATCAACCTCTCCAGCTGATTTTCCATTTTGGGCACAACATAGCTAAGATAGTAGTTGTGCGTGCGCTGAAGATAATCCACAATAAGCCGCGGAGAAAAGGAGAGTAACTCCTCTACCGGAAAATATTCGGAATCGTGAAAAGCATTGATAATATCCAGGAAAAAAACAGGATTGATGGAATGCCGGTTGCAAACCTCCTCAATTGTAGCCTCCCCTAATCCAAGCCTGATTCCGAAGCGGTTTATAACCGGCAGCAAATGGTAGTTGCGTGTTACCACCGAAGCCAGTTTATCGTCTTTCGTAAAGAGTGCCATAAAACAGTAATTTGCTTTAAACGGTCTGTTCCGGAATTGATTAAATGTTGGTCTGTTAGGTCCCACAAAAACATCTGTGTGGACTTTAACACCAGATTTTTTACAAAAAACGGGCCGCTTCAACACCGACTGTCGCTTCGGCATTCCATTTTTCGTTAAAACATACCAGGCAAAGATAGCAAGTTTATCGAAATCGTGCCGATACCGGTGATTGGTTAAAGTTTGTTAAGCTCTGCCTAAAAGCATACCATATTATCTGAATTTTAGTTTAATTTAAAAGAACAATAAAACCGATGCTATGCTTGAATATGCTAAAACCATCCTCCCCCGGGTCAGCGACGACGTTTTGCTGTTTAAGAAAGAGTTGACAAAATGTGTAGGCTGGACAAAGCCTTCGGAACTTCAGGAGCTGCATCAGTGGTGTCGAAGTGCTTTTCACGATCATTTGTCTCCCATTATAGAGGAGGTATTTAAAAACCTGGCTGCCTAACTTTTCTTCATGTTCCTGCGATAACCTTTCCGCCTCCAGGATTGGCCCAAAATTACAATTTCATCCACTGCTTTGTAGATTGAAGCAAGCATTGTACTTTTATGCCCTCTTACCAAACAATCTGAGGGCGAAACTGATGAAATACGCCTTGTATGATGTTGGGAGCACAGCTGCTAATTTGAACCTGGTAAAAGATCGCTGTTTGGGAAACTACTTAAGTATGTATTAAAAAACATGGCGCCCTAAGCGTTCGTCAACCAACTTCGTTAGATTTACGGCTGGTAAGAGCAAAACGATTACTATGATGCAATGCGTGTAATTCTCAAAGCACAGATAAAGATGAAAGTACATTGTGCGTGTTCCTTGCAACTTTTAAAACAAACTATTTTCGGATGAAAAAAACAGTTCTGAGCGGCATACGCCCAACCGGCAATCTCCACCTGGGAAACTATTTCGGAGCAGTGCGAAGTTTCGTTAAGATGCAGCACGACTACAACTGCTACTTTTTTATTGCCGATATACATTCCCTCACCACTCATCCCAAGCCTGAGAATCTGCAGGCAGGGGTAAAACAGGTGCTTGCCGAATATCTTGCCTGTGGCATCGATCCGGAAGTGGCCACCATTTTTATTCAAAGTGATGTTCCGGAGATTACCGAACTCTATACTTTTTTAAACATGAACGCCTATTTGGGTGAGCTGGAGCGGACGACCTCCTTTAAAGATAAAGCCCGAATGCAGCCCGACAACGTAAATGTAGGATTGCTTACTTACCCCGTACTTATGGCCGCCGACATTATCATCCATAAAGCCAACTTTGTTCCGGTAGGCAAAGATCAGGAGCAGAATCTCGAAATGGCCAGAAAATTTGCCAAGCGCTTCAACCACATGTACAACAGGAAAGTGTTTCCCATGCCGAAGCCTTTTACATTCGATGGTAAGGATATGATTAAAGTACCCGGGCTGGATGGATCCGGGAAAATGGGCAAGTCGGAAGGCAACGGTATTTACCTTTTCGAAGAGCCGGCCGACATTCGTAAAAAAGTAATGCGGGCGGTTACCGACTCCGGACCTGCCGTAATGAATCAACCAAAACCCGAGCCCATCCAAAATCTGTTTACCCTTATGGGAATTGTCTCGGGCAGTGATACATTGGCTCACTTCGAAGAAACCTACAACAACTGTACTATCCGCTACGGCGACATGAAAAAGCAGCTTGCCGAAGATATAATTGCCTTTACAACTCCCATTCGCGAGCGAATCCTCGAAATCAGAGACAACGATGCCTATCTTTCCAGGGTTGCCAGAATGGGTGCAGAGAAAGCCCAGGAATCGGCCCGTAAGACTTTGAACGAAGTAAAAGAGGTAATCGGAATCAAACGGCTCTTTTAACCGGCTTAACGGTCGAGACGATAGTATAGTGCCATCGATATTACGTTGTTAAACTGGCTGGTTCGCCAGTAAAAAGACTGGACAGGTTCGCCCCGTATGGGCAATACCGAATAGGCCATGCGGATATCCAGTTTTAGCAGTTCGGAAACATTGAATTGAAATCCGGCAAAAGGTTGAAGATCCACTTTATTAAATCGAACTTCATCCTGTGCAGGAAATCTGCCATAATCGTCGTATTCAGCCGAAGAAAGCAAATACCCCAAAGAAACACCTCCTATCACTGAAATGAATTCACTGGTTCTAAAGCCCATATAAAAGGGCAATTCTACGTAGCCCAGCCGCATGATATACTTCTGAATCTGGTCGTCGACCGGCACGACGATTTCACCGTTTTCTTCATTGCGCAAAACGTTCAGCAAAGATTTGCTCCGAGAACCTTTCTGGGAGTATTTAATCTCCATGGCTCCAAATACCGAAACCGTGAAATCGGTCTGCACATAGGCTCCGGCCAACAGACCGGGTTTGTGGTATCCCTTGTAGGCATCGCCTTCAACCTGGGTTCCATTAAAACCGCCGAGCAGACCTCCTTCAAAAATCTGGGCTCCGGCGCTCATTGTACATCCAATAAGAAGCAGCGTGAAGAAAATTATTTTTCTCATGTTATAGATGAATTCATTTGCTTGTGCTATCAAAACTGCCATAAAACGGGTGAATAGATTGGGTAAAAATTCCTACTATTTTTTTGCGGCTGAATGACCAAAATGCAATCGAAGGAGTTCTGCCAGTTCAGGCACTCCTTTTGTCGCTTTCTTACGAATATAGGTGGTACCGACAGCTGAATAGCCTGGTTCGCCCGGATCAACCACAAATATCGGTATCCCGCGAGGTGCATAATTTACCAATCCGGCTGCTGGATATACAACCATCGAGGTCCCTATTATGGCCAGTGCATCGGCCTGTTCGACAAGCGGAATAGCATCCTCTATGGCTGGCACAGCTTCTCCAAACCACACTATATGAGGTCTGAGCTGTCCGCCGGCCGGACAAAGATCACCACGATTTAGCTCCCAGTGTTCGAGGGTTAAAACATACTCCTCGTTAATGGTACTGCGCACTTTGTTTAACTCGCCATGCAGATGCAAAATTTTACTACTGCCTGCCCGCTCATGCAAATCATCGACATTCTGGGTAATGATCTGCACATCAAAATCACGCTCCAGATCAGCCAGTGCAAAATGGCCGGCATTGGGCTCTGCATTGCGGAGTGCTTTCCGGCGCTCATTGTAAAACTGCAATACCAGATCGGGATTTCGATGCCAGGCACCAATACTGGCCACCTCCTCTACATCATAGCTTTCCCACAATCCGCCCATTTCGCGAAAAGTTTTCAGTCCACTCTCCTGGCTAATTCCGGCGCCGGTAAGAACCACCAGCTTGAATTTTTTCACCATTTCAGGTTGTAACATTGGTTCGTTGTCTAAAAATAGAAGTAAAATAACGTTTCTGTGCAAATACGACCCGCAATTTTTACATTTGTAGTATGATCGACCAGGCAACCGTTGAACGAATTATCGATGCATCACAGATTGTAGAGGTGGTTTCCGATTTTGTTAACCTCAAAAGAAGAGGGGTTAATTACTTGGGAAACTGTCCGTTCCACAACGAAAAAACACCTTCGTTTACCGTTTCTCCGGCGAAAGGTATTTTCAAGTGCTTTGGCTGTGGCAAAGGAGGCAATTCGGTAAACTTCATCATGGAACATGAGAGCCTGAGCTATCCCGAAGCACTTAAATTTCTTGCCCGAAAGTACCATATCGACGTGGTTGAAAAAGAGGAAACCGACGAAGAGCGGCAGCAAAAAGACGATCGCGAAAGCATGATGATTGTCTCGGGATTTGCTCAAAAATACTTTTCCGGTTTTTTGTGGAACGAAGAGGAGGGTCGCGCCATAGGGTTGAGTTACCTTCAGGAGAGGGGAATCAGAGAAGATACCATTCGAAAATTTGAGCTGGGATTCTGCCCCGATGGAAAAAGCACCTTCACCGATGCTGCGAGGAAGGAGGGTTATCAGCTTGAATACCTCGACAAAACAGGGCTAACCATACAGCGCGATGAATGGATCCGCGACCGGTTCTCTGCAAGGGTCATGTTTCCCATTCACAATCTGGCTGGCCGGGTTATTGGCTTTGGAGGCCGCATACTCAAAGACGACCCCAAAGCAGCCAAGTACCTCAACTCACCGGAATCTGACATCTACCATAAAAGCAAGGTTTTATACGGACTCTTTCAGGCCAAGCGTGAAATTACCCGCATCGACAAATGTTTCCTGGTAGAAGGTTATACCGACGTTATATCGCTGCATCAGGCGGGAATCGAAAACGTGGTTGCCTCATCGGGAACAGCACTTACCAGCGATCAGATCAGACTTATACGGCGCTTCACTCCTAATATTACCATTCTTTACGATGGTGACGAAGCGGGAATTAAAGCCTCGCTCCGGGGCATCGACCTGATACTTCAGGAAGGAATGAACGTGAAGGTGCTCCTGTTTCCCAATGGAGAGGATCCCGACTCATTTGCGCGGAAACACAGCTCTTCAGAAGTTTTAAAATTTATTTCCGAAAACGAAACCGATTTCATTCGTTTCAAAACAAGGCTTCTGATGGAGGGGTCAGAGAATGATCCAATGGCCAGGGCAAGGCTTATTCAGGAAATAGTACAATCAGTAGCCGTAATTCCGGAAAGCATTACCAGGGCTGTGTATATTAAAGAGGTAAGCCGTTTGATGAGCGTTGAAGAGGATGTACTGTATACCGAAATCAGAAAGATATTACGGAAACAGTCGGACAAATCCGGCTCATATCAACCACCTCTTCCAACTGTAAAAGCAAAACCCCAATCCATTGCCTACAAGGAGAAGCCCGGAGAGTTGAGCCCCGAAGAGCTCGAACTTATGCGCTATCTGCTCAAATATTGCATGTCGCCTCTGTTCGAACAGGAGTCGGACGACCCAACCCAACCTGAAACTATCACCGTTGGAGAGTTTATTCTTTCGCAATTACACGAAGATGAGATTCTCCCCGATAAGCCGGTATTCAAAACGATTGCCGATGAAATTACCGAACAGTTGCACAATCCCGATTTTAACCCCGAGCGCTATTTTACCCACCACTCCGACAATGATGTTAGTCAGATGGCCAGCAATCTGTTATCTGAAAAGTGGATCGAAAGCAAACGTTGGGCAAAGGCCGGAGCACATACCGAAAAGGAACAGGACCTGCTTGGACTGCTGATTCCAAGGGTTGTGAATGAATACAAACTCCGCAAGATTAAAGAGATGCACCTTGAGCTGGAGAAGGAGATTGCATCGTTATCCTCTGACGACGACAACAAAAGACTGTTTGATGCACTTTCAAAAATCCAGAACCTGAAAAAAATCGAACGCTATCTATCAGATAACCTTGGTGGCCGTGCCATTATTTAGTGGAAAGCAAAACCGAAAAAAGCAACCATGCGCACCATAACAATTCAGGACAAAGACGAAATTGAAGCCATCGTTAGAAGCTGTAAAACCTGCTATCTGGCCATGAGTCTCAACAATCAACCCTATGTGCTGCCTATGAACTTTGCACTGGCGGGCAATACTGTTATCCTCCATTGTGAACCAAAGGGCAGGATGTGGGATACCCTGCATGCCAATCCGCGGGTTTCCATCAACTGGACCGTTGGCGAGGAGATCGTGTGGCAGGATGAACATATAGGATGCAGCTACAGGGTACAGTCGGCCTCGGTAGTAGCCGAGGGCGAGGCCCTGCCGGTTACTGACTTTGATGAAAAATATGAGGCCCTTACGCAAATGATGCAGCATTATAGCGACAGATCGTTTAATTTTAATACACCTGCAGTCAAAAACGTAGGCCTCTTTAAAGTAAGAATCGACCATATGAGTGGCAAACGGTTTGGAGTTAGGGTAGGTCCCGGGAATATGGCTGGAAAATCGGGCAAAGACTCTGCATCAACGGGTAAACCTGATTGATAATTACCGAAAATATCGGATCTTAGACTTTTTAAGCACGTAACTAACCTATGAAAACCAAACAGATAATTAGCTTTTTGGTCATCCCTGTGGTAATGGTCTGGTTGATGTTGTTTAGCGATATTGGCCGCAATCAGCCACAGGTTGCTTCAACGCTGGCGGTGGCTCTGCTTATGGCAGTATGGTGGGTTAGCGAGGTGGTTCCTCTGGCTGTAACCGCATTGCTGCCGGTAGTACTTTTTCCTCTTTTTGGAGTCATGAACGGGGCAGAGGTATCGGCTACCTATTTCAACGAAATCATATTCCTGTTTATGGGTGGGTTTATGGTTGCCCTGGCCATGGAACGATGGGACCTTCATCGTCGGATTGCGCTCAATATTCTCCTGTTTACCGGCGTAACACCCGGAAGGATTCTGCTGGGGTTCATGGTGGCTTCCTTTTTCCTTTCGATGTGGATTTCGAATTCAGCCACTGCCATGATGATGCTTCCCATCGCCTTATCGGTAATTCACCAGTTCGATGGACTGATGAACAAAGAAGCACCGCACAAGTTTGGCATTGCTATTCTGCTGGGTATCGCCTACAGCGCTTCAATCGGGGGAATGGCTACCCTGGTTGGCACCCCTGCCAACCTCTCTTTTTCAAGAATTTACCAAATCTATTTTCCCGATGCACCCGAAATCTCCTTCTCTGTTTGGTTGCTATTTGCCCTGCCGGTTTCCCTCATCATTTTCGCAATTGCTTTCACTTACCTCTATTTCCATTTTAAACCGAAGAAAAACGCATGGGTAGCCGTTGGCCGCGATAGTTTTTCGCAACAGCTCCATGGAATGGGACCTGCCACCCAGGAACAGAAAATGGTTATGGGAGTCTTTGTTATGCTTGCCCTGCTTTGGATGCTTAGGGTTGATTTGAAGTTTGGAGCATTTATCGTTCCCGGCTGGGATCGCATCTTTAACCACAGCAGCTATTTGAACGATGGAACAGTTGCTATTGCCATGGCTATAGTTTTATTTATTCTGCCTTCGAAAAACAGAAAAGGCCAAAGGCTGCTCGACTGGCCTACTGCATCAAAGGTTCCGTGGCAGATTCTGTTACTTTTTGGCGGAGGATTTGCCCTGGCCACCGGCATGAAAGCTTCTGGACTCTCGATGTGGATAGGTCACCAATTATCCGATGTGGCCCGGATACATCCACTGGCGTTGATCCTGATGATTGCATTTTCTATCTCGTTCCTCACTGAACTGACTTCCAATACCGCCACTACCGAGATGATATTGCCAATACTGGCAGGTATCTCCATAGCTGCAGGAATTCATCCCCTTTTGATGATGATTCCGGCTACCATGGCAGCGTCTATGGCCTTTATGTTGCCTGTAGCCACCCCTCCCAATGCAATTGTATTTGGCTCGGAACGAATAGGAATCCTCACCATGGCGCGTACCGGTTTTGTGCTTAACCTAATGGCGGTTCTGGTCGTCTCGCTTATGATCTATTTCTGGGGCGATGCCTTCCTTGGCGGCTATCTCGATGGTCAACCCTTAGTTCCCCGTTAAGTAAGGCTGCCTCCAATTGCGATGAAAACCCACCGGGCAATCTATCTTTCGT
>DIUI01000021.1:33831-41648 GCA_002428215.1 Prolixibacteraceae bacterium UBA6162 | reverse complement strand
GTCGAATCTTCCTGCGCGCATGAGTGCCCGGTCGAGCACATCGGCTCTGTTGGTGGCTGCCAATATAATAACACCGCTGTTGGTGTCGAATCCGTCCATTTCGGTGAGCAGCTGATTCAATGTGTTTTCGCGCTCATCGTTTGATCCCATGTTTGGATTCCTTCCCCGTGCTCTTCCTATGGCATCAATTTCGTCAATAAATACAATACAAGGAGCTTTTTCCTTCGCCTGCTTAAACAAATCGCGTACCCTGGAGGCGCCAACACCCACAAACATCTCTACAAAGTCTGATCCCGACATAGAGAAGAACGGCACATCAGCTTCGCCGGCAACTGCCTTTGCCAACAGGGTTTTTCCGGTTCCTGGAGGACCTACCAAAAGTGCTCCCTTTGGAATTTTGCCCCCTAAACGGGTGAACTTATCGGGATTCTTTAAGAATTCGACAATCTCTTCCACCTCCTGTTTTGCTTCCGACAGGCCTGCCACATCCTTAAACGTGGTGTTAACCCTCGAATCTTTGTCAAAAACTTTAGCCTGAGATTTTCCGACGCTGAAGATTCCGCCCGGGCCTCCGCCGCTGCCGCGACTCATACGTCGGAAAATGTACCACCATAAAAGTATGATCAATACAAAGGGACCAATGGTCCAGAGGATTTCACCTACCCAATTGGTTTCGTTGCGGTATTCAGGCTCAATACGGGCCATCTCGTCGAGACTTTCCTGAGCTTCGGATAGATTGCGTTCAAATGTTTCAATTGAACCAATCACAAAATAGAAATGTGGTCCTGCTTCGGCAGGTTTGGAAAAAGTGCCCTGAAACTCCTTTTCGTAGTTCTGAAGTCTTTCAGGCTTTAGATATATCTGAACTTTCTCTTTATTGATAACAACCAATCGCTCTATATCGTGGCTTGCGAGCATGGTGGTCCGCACCTTATTCCATGTGGTTTCAGCCGGACTTTTACTGCCCGACAGGTAGAAGTTTACTACAATAAACAGGATGGCAATTATTCCATAAATCCAGTAGGGATTATAGCGGGGTACCTTACCACTGCCCTGATTGCCAAATGGATTATTTGGATTGATGGGTTTTTTCTCGTTGCTGTTTTTATTGTTGTCTGTCATATGTAATTACCTGAATAGCTTTAAACAATAAGGTTTATCAAAGTCACTTTTTAGTCGATTAGACCTGCTGCGTCCCAGAAGGGACAGCACTTTCCTCTATTAATTGCGTGACTTTGGCATCTGACCATAAACCCTCAAGGTTGTAAAAGGTTCGTGCTTCCTTTTGAAAAACATGTACCATAAGGTCTCCATAATCGAGTAGTACCCATAGAGCGTTTTGATATCCATCTTTATGCCAGGCATGTTCTCCAGTGAACTCTTTAACCGTCTCTTCAACAGAATGTGCCAGGGCATCAACTTGTGTATTGGATTTTCCGTGACAAATCAGGAAATAACCACACTCGGTATGGTCTATGGTAGTGAGGTCTATAAGTGTTATATCGTTCCCTTTTATTCTTCTTAGTCCTTCAATAGCTGCATTCAGTATTTGAGAAGTTTCAGTGGTTGTTTTTATCATATACTTTTTTTACCGTTACAAAGATAAACATTTGAATCAATGAGCGTGTACCATTACATAGTAATGGATTAACCTATCTTTCAGATGTACACTATAAACATGCTGTCAGAGCAATTTGTTGAAGATCTTAACTCCTTCTTCGATCTGGTTTTTGTAAAAGAATGTTTCATCGTAAGCCCGATCGAATGATGACTGCGTCAATCTGGTGAATAATTCCGAAATTTGAGGTTTAAAAGTTGAACACAGCCATGCAAATTATTAGAGTTTACGAAACCTCCTCCACCAACAACTATGCCAGCAGCTTTATTGCAGAGAATAAGGTTGACGAGGGCACAGTATTCCATACCTACCGTCAGTTACAAGGCCGTGGGCAAGGTGAAAACCGCTGGGAGAGTGAACATGACAGTAACCTGACATTCAGTCTGGTTTTACATCCAGGATTTTTAACTCCTGCCGATCAATTTCTTATTTCTCAGGCGGTGTCCTTGGGGATCGCTGATTTTTTAGGCCGCATGGTTGCCGAAGTTTCTGTTAAATGGCCCAACGATCTTTTAATAGCAAAAAGAAAGGTTGCCGGAGTTTTAATGGAACATACTATTGCCGGTAATTCCTTGTTGCATACTATTGTCGGAATAGGCGTAAATATTAATCAGACACACTTTGCACCCTTTAAACCTGAAGCGACCTCACTTGCGTTGACTACCGGTTGTGCATACGATACTGAAGTCTTATTGCCCGAATTGTATGAGGCCCTTATGAATCGTTATTCCCAATTGCAGGCAGGTGACGTACATGGTATAGAAAACGATTATCTTTCAAAGCTTTATGGTTTTGAACAGTCCAATCGTTTTTCTGCCAACGAGCGAATTTTTGAAGGGAAGATAAGAGGTATCGACCGCTTCGGACACCTACTGGTGGAAGAAAAAAGTGGCACAATCAATCAATGGCAGTTCAAAGAGATTACTCTGCTTTGGGATTAACGTTTCCCTGCGTTTTCGATAATTTATTGGCAAGCTGATTGGCATAGAGCAAAGCCGCTATGTTCCATGCCTGCGAAACTGCTCCCCGTGCAGTATGAGGGGGATTGCCATCGTAGAATTCTGAAACTGTACCCAAGCAGTTCTCGGTCATCTCTTCCCTGAATCCGGCAATAAGTCTCCTAATGTGTGCTACTCCGCTTTTTCTGTGCACTCTAAGGTAAGCCTCGGCATAAAACTGCAAAAGCCAGGGGTGCACCGCCCCCGAGTGTATGGCTGCTTCACGCTCGTCGACAGATCCTGCAACCATCCCGCTAAAGTTTGGATCGCTCGGAGAAAGGGTTCTTAACCCGCGCGGTGTTAATAGTTGATGGGTAACTGTATCGAGTATTAGCTTTTGCTGTTCAAGGTTTAAAGGAGTGTACTCCATTGCGGCGGCAATTACCATGTTGGGGCGTACAGACCAGTCGGTGTAAAAACCATTGTATACATCGGCGAGGTAGCTGCGGTCGGCACTCCAAAATGCATCGATGAATGACTCTCCCATTTTTGCAACAAGGGGTTTCCATGCGGCAATGAAGTCACTGTCACCAATAAATTTGGCCAACTCCATGGCGAAATTTACTGCATTGTACCATAGTGCGTTAAGTTCAACAGGCATCCCGTACCGTGCAACAACAGGCCGGCCCCATGCGTAGCTGTTCATCCATGTGTGCGCTTTGCCTTCGTTGGCCGAGAACAGAAGCCCATTTTCGAGCATATTTACAACTGCATTTCCTTCTCTGATATGCTGCACGATAGAAAATATTGCCTCACCGTACAATTCCTGAATCTGCTTTAGCCGAATGCCTTGCTTCTTGAGCATTTGAATTGACCAGATGAACCATAGGGAAAGGTCTGCCGATTCGTACTTTAGTTCCTTCTCTGTAATCGATTCAGGCAACAACCCCCTGTGAAGGTAAGGAAGATAGCTGTTTATGACACTGATTCCCAATTTTCTGTCGGACTGGGTTAGCCTTAAGCCCGGCAGGGCTACGAACGTTTGGCGCGATAAAGAATTATACCAGGGGAAACCTGCAATTATGTCGTCTTTGTCGCCACGCAGCCATATAAACTGCGTTGCAGCATTCTTGAGTGAGTCGGTAATCGATTGTTGCCGTGTACGTTTACTGAGTTCTGTGGCAAAAGTCCGCTTTAGGGTTGAGGGGTCCTCCTCCATTAGGGACGCAGAAAAAATAACCGATTCACCTTTGTCCAACTCTATTTCGAAGCTACCCGATACCAATAAATCCTCCAAATAATCGTAACCCCGCTCTCTCTCTTTAGTATATTCGAGACGATAGTGCCAGTCGGGTTTGTGGGTGTATTTAATTGGTTTACTTACCTGCATAAATAGCAATGGATACCCTTCATAGAGAGATATGGCAAGGCCGTTCTCCACTTCATGGTATTGTAACGACGACAGGGAATTGGCCTGACTTAGTGCATGGATGTTTCGGAATGCCAAAAAAGG
Organism: Prolixibacteraceae bacterium UBA6162; assembly: GCA_002428215.1. Next base: position 37,579 of record DIUI01000021.1, on the reverse strand, counting down.
CTGGAGTTGTAGCTTTGTGGGAGATTTGGCATCTTCTAAGGTGTACCGTATTAGAAATTGTTGCCGGTTCGAAACGAGCAGACGCTCTTTCGACAAGACTACGCCCCCTGCTTTATAAGTTAAACGCGGTATTTTATCGTACTCGAATCGGTGCAAATATTTATTGCCCAATGGGTCGTAGTATCCGTTCTCATATCTGCGTGTACTTAATCGCAAAAGATTACCCCTTTGCAGGATAGACTCATCGAGCTGCGAAAGCAGAACATGCTTATCATTGCTGTCGGGGTCAAGGGCACATATCAGCAGACCATGGTATTTCCTTGTATTGCAGCCATTCAGAGTGGTCGATATATATGCACCTGCGCGGTTTGTACGTATAATCTCCCTACTCGTAGCATAATCCGTATTGGTTAATTGCGACGGCTTAAAGTTAATGTAACTCATAGAACAGGTTTGAATTGTAGGTAGGTTTGCAGTCTGTCAATTTATATAACATAAGAGGTGTAGTTGAGTTTTTAAACAGATAGCTGCATCTCGAAGGTTTTTTTAAGACCAGACAAGTTAATATACGAAAATTTTTGTTCAAGCTGTTCAATCTTTTCAAGGTTGAGTCTTATAAATTGCTGATGTTTATTCATGGTCTGACGGAATGGCCTGTGGGTTGCTGCTTTATGCAGGTTTTTTATCTCTTGCAATAACCATTTGTCGCTTTCGTCGATAAGTTCAGATTCAAATTTGTCCCATATGAATTGGTTGGCAAGTGACGATAAATGCATCATGTCGTCGGCATAAAAGCGGTAGTCTCGCAATTCGTCCATTACGATTTCATACGAAGGGAAATAGGCACATCTCTTTTTGCCAAACCCACTGATCAGAGCATCGGCAGCCAGCAACAAGGTTGCCTTGCTTCGCTGGTTTTCTATAGCACCGTCTGCAGTATGGCGCACCGGACTTACCGTTAGAATAACCTTTATGGCTGGGTTTACTTCCCACAGAGACTCCAGAGCATCTACGAGGTAATTAACAGTTTCGGGGGTAGTCAGCCGGAATCTTCTGAATTCGGTACTTGGAATTTTGTGGCAGTTTGCTACCACTGCACCACTGCTCTTAAGTTCATAGATCCAGGCTGTACCCAATGTGATGAAAAGAAAATCAGCATTTTTAACATATTCTGCACTCAAATTAAAACGGTGATTGATTTTTTCGAGTGTTTCCTCTTGATTAAAAGAAGAAAAATGGCCGTGGTGCATAAAGCTGTGCCACAATCCGTTGTGTTCTGATAGCTCTGCGGGTCCGAAGGATTCCCCCTTAATCAATCGTTGCAGCGATAGGGCAATTGAGGCCGGATTGTATACAATTCCAAATGGATTAAGGTCTACATTAAAGCATAGCTCATTTAATCTGTTTCCAATATTTTCAGTGAAACAGGATCCCAGAAGAACATTTTTTCTTTGATAACCGGTTTTCCAGGGGATTTCCGGAATTTCAACAGGTGTGGTAAACGGCATCATAATCCAGCATTAATATTTGAGTTATCAACAACAGATTGCTAGTTAATCAGTGGCTTTTATTGTCGGCATAGAACCATTGCGCTTCTATTCGGAAGGTAGAGTCGCAGATAGTGTTGTGGATTGTGGGCCGATACGGGCAATGTGTAATAGGTCAGTTCTTCATCGATCCGGTCGTGTCCTCCAAAACGACCGTTATCGCTGCATAGTTCGATCCTGTATTTTCCTTCCCCAAGGGGAATGCCATAATCTGTGAAAGAGTTGACCGGATGAAAATTGTAAACAAACAGATAGGGACCCCGATGGTATGCCAACACCAAATCGCTGCTCTTATCCCAAACTTTATTTACCTCCTGGTGCTGAAGAATATGGTTTCTTTTTATGAGTTGAATCATTTCCCTGTCGAAATCCAGTAGCCAGTGGTATTTGAGTTCTGGTTGCACCGAGATGCTCCAGATGCGCCGGGCGTGCTGGTAAGACCAGTTGTTTCCTTTACGCGGAAAATCGATCCATTCTGGATGGCCAAATTCGTTCCCCATGAAATTCAGATAGCCACCGCCTGCAGTAGAAAGCGTAATTAGCCGAATCATTTTGTGCAATGCGATGCCCCGCTCAACCGCAAGATTGGGCTGGTCTTTGCGCATACTGAAGTACATTTCTTTGTCGATAAGCCTGAAGATAATCGTTTTATCACCCACCAATGCCTGGTCGTGCGATTCAGCATAGCTTATAACCTTTTCGTCTAGCCGTTTTGAGGTCAGCTGATAAAATATATCGCCCACCTGCCATTCATCATCCTGTTTTTCCTTAATTAATTTAATCCAATAATCTGGTACTCCCATCGATAGCCGGTAATCAAAGCCTATTCCTCCATCGAAGTAGGGTGCTGCCAGTCCGGGCATTCCACTCATATCTTCGGCTATAGAAAGAGCTTCGGGATTAATTTCGTCAATCAATCGGTTGGCAAGGGTAAGATAGGTCAATGCCTCTTCATCGCAATTGCCGTCGAAATAATCAGAGTAGTTCGAAAATGCTTTTCCCAATCCATGGTCGTGGTATAACATACTCGTAACTCCATCGAAACGGAAGCCATCGAATTTATACTCTTCGAGCCAATATTTGATGTTCGATAAGAGAAAATGAAGTACCTCGTTTTTATTGTAATTAAAACAGTAGGAGTCCCAGGCAGGGTGTTCTCCTCTGGCTCCTTCATGAAAAAATTGATAGCGGGTACCGTCGTAATTGCCTAAACCTTCCAGTTCGTTGCGCACAGCATGAGAGTGGACCAAATCCATTATTACGGCCAACCCCATCCCATGAGCGGTATCAATGAGTTCTTTAAGCTCTTCGGGGGTTCCAAACCTTGAAGAGGCAGCAAAAAAACTGGATACGTGATAGCCAAAACTACCATAATAAGGGTGTTCAGGTATGGCCATTAACTGAATGGTGTTGTATCCCAATGAATGGATTAGCGGCAAAATCCGACTGGTAAATTCACGATAGGAGTGCACTCTGGGTTCTTCGCCCGCCATTCCGATATGTGCTTCATAGATCAACGGGGCTTCCGGGGCCCGTTTAAATTTTTCTATTGTCCATTGATATGGAATTTCCGGCTGCCACACCTGAGCATTGAAAATATGGGTGGCGGTATCCTGCACTGCACGGTTCGTCCAGGCCGGAATACGCTTTCCACGACCGCCTGGCCATTCGATTGTAAGGGCATACAGATGGCCGTGTTGGAGCTTGTTTCCCGGAAGTCGCAGTTCCCATATGCCCTTTCCAAGTGGCGAAAATTGGTAGTTGTCGTCCTTTTCCCTCCATTCATTGAATTCTCCGGTAAGGAAGATCGAGGTTACATTGGGTGCCCATTCCCTGCAAACCCAATCACTCCCATCACGGTGCAGTCCGAAATAATGGTGCCCATTGGCGAAATCAGCCAAATGCTTCCGATTTGACAGCTCCATAAGTTTTTTGTCTGCCAAAGCCCGGCGGTGTAAAATAGTTTCGGTAAATGGTTCAAGCCAGGGGTCGTTGGTTATCAATTTCAGGTGCATAGATAGTTTGTTTCAGTTTTTTGGGGAAAACCCCGGAGAGATGGTTTTCTATATTAAAATCGAAAACTGTATCTGATGTCCGATTTCGGTTAAAGATAGATAATTGTTGGTTTGGGAGCAAGATGCCCTAAATTTTAACGCTCTTTGGCTGGCATGCAATTTTGTTTTACTTCAAAATCTCATTTA
>DIUI01000021.1:0-33814 GCA_002428215.1 Prolixibacteraceae bacterium UBA6162 | reverse complement strand
GACCTTCTGATCAATCAGGGCAACGAATTTGATTAAGGCGGAAACTAACAAATATTTGGTGTATGAAAAATCTGACAAAACTGTTGCTGCTTCCAATCTTAATAATTGTTGGAATGCAATTAATCTCCTCCTGCGATTTGCTCAAGGGGGTCGATGATCCAGTAGAGCTGGTGAACGACTTCAGTCTACAGGTGTCTGATCTTCATGTTGCCATGGAGACTTTTGTGCAAAAGACCCAGGCGTTCGAATCTGCTGCCTTTGGCGGAATGACGGTTACCCAGGCAAAAAAGGTGGTCGATGATTTTGTTGTGGCCGGTGAGGCGTTTGTCGAAATAATGGAGGAAATCCAGGACCTTCAGAAAAGGGCAGGAAAGGTGAGCACCAAGAGTGCTTCAGAAGCGATCTGTAATCCGGTCGATTTTATCCCTGATATCGGAAATGGAATCTCACCTGCGCTGGTTAAGTCGGTGGCCGACCTGATTAATGAAACAAAAGGCGATGTTGCTGCAATAAATAAAAAGTGGGACAATAAGGAGATTGACGACAACACTTATATTGCTGCAATCAATGAACTCCGGCAGCAGAAGACCACCAAAGCGGTGAATGTTGGTTTAGGTGCAGCTGTAGGAACAGGCGCTGCCATTGGCGTGGGCCTTATAGTTGGGGCTGCAACCCTTCCTGCTGTGGCAACCATTACGGTTGTTGGGGTGGGCGTGGGTAAAACTGTTACCTGGTTTGCCAATTGGTATTCTGGAGTTAAATCAACCGGGGCTACTGCCGGTGAGTATATGCTTACCGGAAAAACATCCGTAGGCGGCAAGTTACCAGTGCATTTGATTGGGCAGGGAGCTACCGTAACCATAGCGGTAGAGGGATATGCACCGGTTGTAATGAAGAATTTTTCGTTACCCGCTGCCGGCACCAATAAAATAATCGACATTAACCCGGTAAAACTCGGAGAAGCATCTGCCGGGGGTACTGCAGAGGTTTGCACGAATGTTGAACCTTATACATCAACCAATTGTGCTGATATCTCTTTTGTTACTGCAACTCCCAACCCGTCTGATCCTGCACCCGGGCAAGGTGTGACGGTAACGGCAACAGTTATTCCTACTGTGGCTGGATGTAGCATTACGTTTCATATTATTGGAACCGACGGCTATAGTAAGTCCGAAAATAAAACAACCAACTCCTCGGGACAGGCATCATTTTATATTCCGGGCGGGGCTGCCAATGTTTTTGATAAAGTTACCATTACCACCAGCAATGGGAAAAGCTATTTGGTAACCTATACTTTCTGAACATTCTTCGCTTAGCGGTTGGCATGCCGCAGGAGATATGTTGGTTTTAGATTGTAAAAGCCCGGTTAACAATGTAATCGGGCTTTTATGGTGTTAAGATTTTAATGTGGACTAAAGATCGGCCTCTTTTAACCGTTCTGAGTTCTCCTCCACCATAAGCTTCTCAATAATCTCATCGATATCGCCGGCTATGATTGCCGGCAGGTTGTACAGGGTGAGCCCGATACGGTGATCGGTAACCCTTCCTTGAGGCCAGTTGTAGGTTCTGATCTTTGCAGAGCGGTCGCCTGTAGATACCATAGTTTTACGTTTTGAAGCAATGGCATCGATATATTTTTGATACTCCATATTGTAAATTCTTGTCCGGAGTTCGGTCATTGCCTTGGCTAAGTTTTTTAACTGTGATTTTTCATCCTGAATTGCCACAACGATTCCTGTAGGAATATGGGTCAACCTTACAGCAGAATAGGTTGTGTTGACCGATTGGCCACCCGGACCGCTTGAACAGTAAGTATCTTTGCGAATATCGCTCTCTTTGAGATCAACGTCGAACTCTTCGGCTTCGGGTAATACCGCTACTGTGGCTGCAGAGGTGTGCACTCTTCCCTGGGTTTCTGTCTGTGGTACCCGCTGCACGCGGTGCACTCCCGATTCATATTTTAATACGCCATATACCCCGTCGCCAGTCACCGACGCAACGATCTCCTTGAACCCGCCGGCAGTTCCTTCACTGGTGCTGGTTACTTCAAGTCGCCAACCCCTGCGTTCACAGAATTTAGCATACATCTTAAACAGATCACCAGCAAAAATGCTGGCTTCATCGCCCCCTGTGCCGGCCCGAATTTCCAGAATAGCATTTTTTGCATCCTCAGGGTCAGAAGGAACGAGAAGTAGTTTGATTTTTTGTTCATATTCAGGAAGCAGTGCCTCACTGTTTTCAATCTCTTCACGGGCCATATCCCGCAAATCGGGATCTGTCTCTTCGGCGAGCATCTGCTTACCGGTTTCAATGTTGTCGGCCAGCGCTTTGTATTCCTTGAAGGCCCGAACCAAAGCATCTAAACGTTTGTATTCCTGATTGAGCTTTACATACCGCTTCATATCCGTCATCACGCCCGGATCGGTAATCTGCTGCGAAACCTCTTCAAATCTGTATTGTATGGTTTCGTATTTACTTAAAAGTGATAAATCGGTCATATGGTTGTTGTATAATCGTCTGCTGGTAGAAAGAGAGTTTTGAATTCAGCCGGATTGTATGCTTTGAGGGATTAACTTACTTTTTGACTTCAGCCCTGGCCGGCGATGCTAAATCGACATGGGCCAAGCTAATATTCGAAAATTCCGGCTTCGGAATGAATGGTGAGTTTCTTACCTTCAAAAGGCTCGACCCTGCCAATAATCCGGGCTTCAATATTGAATTTTTGGGCTATGGCAATTAACTCGGGAGCAGTTTCAATATCCGAATAAACCTCCATTCGGTGCCCCATGTTAAAAACCTTATACATCTCTTGCCATTGGGTTCCCGATTGTTGCTGAATAGTTCTGAAAAGCACCGGTATCGGAAAAAGGTTGTCTTTAATTATATGCACCTGATCTACGAAATGAAGAACCTTGGTATGTGCTCCTCCTGAACAATGCACGATTCCATTAATCCTGTCACGAAATTTTTGCAACATTTCCTTGATTACAGGGGCATAGGTTCGTGTAGGCGAGAGTACCATCTTTCCGGCATCGATGCCAATCTCCTCAATTCGGTCGGTCAAAGATAGGTTTCCTGCATACACAAGCTCTTTGGGTAAGTCTGTATCGAAGCTTTCCGGATATTTTTCTGCCAGATAGTTGGAAAAAAGATCATGTCGTGCCGAGGTGAGACCATTACTGCCCATTCCGGAGTTGTATTGCTCCTCATAGGTGGCCTGGCCTGACGATGAAAGCCCTATAATTACATTTCCTGCTCTGATATTTCCTGCATCGATGACCTCCTTTTTGGGCATTCTGGCTGTAACGGTGGAGTCAACGATAATGGTTCGCACCAGGTCGCCCACATCTGCTGTTTCACCGCCGGTTAAATAAACGCCAATGCCCATTTGTCTGAGTGTGGCACAAACCTCCTCGGTACCATTAATGATTGCTGCAATAACCTCTCCGGGAATCCTGTGTTTGTTGCGTCCTATGGTCGATGAAACCAATATATTGTCGGTAGCCCCAACACAGATAAGGTCGTCTATGTTCATAATCAGGGCATCCTGCGCAATACCCTTCCACACCGAGATGTCGCCGGTTTCCTTCCAGTAAAGATAAGCCAGTGATGATTTGGTTCCCGCTCCATCGGCATGCATAATATTACACCAATCTGAATCTCCTCCCAGAATGTCGGGAATGATTTTGCAAAAGGCATTGGGAAACAGGCCTTTGTCGATCTTCCGGATGGCCGAATGCACATCCTCTTTTGAGGCCGAAACGCCGCGCGCCATATACCTGTTGTCAGAAGTCATTTCCCTAAATTACCGTTGAATTTCAGCCGCAAATGTAACACTTTTGTTCGATTGACTTTATATCATCAATATACTTCGAGTGCTTCGTGAATAACGCTTCGAAGGTTTGGCCAGGCGGCATCCGCAATCAATGGAACCTCATTACGGGCAATCCATACCACTTGTTCTATGTTTTCCTGAGGGTCGGGTTGGAGGGTCGTATTTAACGTCGTTTTCATCAGAAACCAGGCAGTCTGTTTTAAAATATACTGGCCATCATAGTCTATGAAAATATGCCAGGTGTTACTTAATGGTTGCACAACAGAGACCCCCTTTGCTCCGGTCTCTTCTTCAACCTCGCGAACAGCAGCTGATTCCAACGATTCTCCAAACTCAACTTTTCCTTTGGGCAGATCCCATTTTTCATTCTTAAAGATGAACAGCATGCCCCGATCACTCTGAACCACGCCACCTGCAGCCAATATCGTCTTGAACCAACTCTGAAAATAGGGCCATAGCTTCCCGGAGGAATAATCCAAGTGCAAAGTCTCAGTTTCGGCTGAAGTCAAATAATCAAACAGACGTGCTTTGATTTGCTTAAGTTCAGTTGCTTCGATACTGTTGCCCCCCGATGTATAACCTTCATTTTGGCAAGCATCGCCTATTGTGATTCGCTTTCCGTAGGAAAAAACTTCGTACATTTGCTTTTAATTTAAAATCAGCCACAATTATGAACAATACCCAAACAGCTGTTGCCCGGCTGCTGCTACAAATTAATACCATAAAAGTACAACCTTCTAATCCATTTACATGGGCTTCGGGTTGGAAATCTCCCATATATTGTGATAATCGCAAGATTCTATCTTTTCCCGACGCACGGACCGAAATTAGGGATCAATTCTGCTCGATTATTGCCGCGAAATACCCCGATGCAGAAGTAATTGCAGGAGTTGCAACAGGTGCAATTGCTCATGGGGTTTTGGTAGCCGAAAAGCTTGGTTTGCCTTTTGTTTATGTGCGTTCGGCGCCCAAGGGACATGGTCTTGAAAATCTTATCGAAGGAGACTTGAAACCCGGACAGAAAGTGGTAGTAATAGAAGATCTGGTATCGACCGGAAGCAGCAGTCTTAAAGCAGCAGAAGCACTTTCCTCATACGGTGCGAATGTGCTGGGGATGGTTGCGATATTTAGCTATGGTTTCCCACAGGCTACCGAGAACTTTGCCGCTGCCGGACTCGAGTTAACCTCGTTAAGTCAGTACGATGTGCTTATTGAATATGCCACCGGAAATGGTGATATTAAACCCGAGGATCGTGAGCTCCTTATGCAATGGAGATTAGACCCTGCCAATTGGGGTAAATAGAGCGTCAAATGGGAACTACCAAATATGTTAGCGATGTTCATTTGATCGATCGCAATGTGGAGATGGTTTACAACCATTTATCCGATTTTAAGAATCTTTCAAGGTTCCTTACCGATGAACTGATTGACAAGGTGAGTGGAAGTCTGCCGGGAGTGTCCATCGAAAATTTTGAATCAGACAGTGACTCCTGCAGTTTTACTGTGTCGGGAATAGGTCGCACCGAAATTAGGGTAGTTGATCGGGAGCCCCATACAACGATAAAAGTGAAGGGAGGAGGGGACCTGCCTGTGGAACTTACTTTCTGGATTCAGCTTCTTCCACTTGCTCCTTACGAAACCAAATTGAGACTTACCCTCCACACCGAAATGAGTATGATGGTGAAAATGGTGGTTGGCAATAAATTAGAGGAAGGTGTGAACCGCTTGGCTACGGCTCTTGCAGCTTTGCCCTATAGTTAAAGCACTGTTGCCGATACATTGGTTGTATGTTTGTGGCAGGCTCTACCCGGGTTATCAGTAAGCTCTGTTTCCCTTGATTAAATCTATATCTCTGCTAATCCCGGATCAGGTAACCTTCAATCGTTGACTCTCAAATTCCAAATGTTCTCCGTTTTCTACGATTTCCCGCGTCCTTGAAACTGCCAACCAAATATCGAGGTATGAAGTATAGAGAGGTGTTAACCCAAATCGGATATTGTTTGGTTCCCGAAAATCGGGTATTATTCGCACTGAGCCTTTTTGCGGCTGAATAAGCGCCTGACATATCCGATAGGCTTCCGGATGTTTAATTGTGACATGCGAACCCCGAAGGTTGCGTTCGGCTGGCGATCCGAGGGTGAATCCATAGGGTAGAAGCATCTCTGAAATCAGGTCAATTAAAAACTGACTCTGCCGAACACTTTTTTCCCTAATGTTTTCAATCCCCGCTTCGAGCAAAAGCTCAATTCCCGGACCTATAGCCGACATACTAATAATTGGTGGTGTTCCGGTAAGAAATTTACGAATGCCGTCTGCCTCCCGATACTCCAACCGAAAATCAAATGGATTTAATTCGCCAAACCAACCCTGTATAGGGGTGACAAGGAGATTTTGCAAATCCTTTCTCACAAATAAGAAAGCCGGCGATCCCGGGCCTCCGTTGAGGTATTTGTAGGTGCATCCTATGGCCATATCGGCTTCGCAATCATTTAGGTTAACCGGTAACGCACCTGTAGCGTGACTAAGGTCCCAAATCACGAGAGCTCCATTTTTATGCGCCTTCTTATTGATGCGATCCATATCGTATAGATACCCGCTTTTAAAGGCTACCAACGATAACACAACCAATGCTGTATTTTCATCAATCAACGATTCCAGTTCGTCGATGTTAGGATGAATGTCGTCTGATGATCCTGCGAGTACCAATTCATGACCTTGTTCAAGGTTCTTAATTATTCCCTGTAAGATGTATAGATCGGTGGGGAAATTGAGCGTGTCGCTCACGATTCGCTTTCGGTCTTTTTGGAGTCTTAGGGCTGCATCGGCCAATTTGTAAAGATTTACAGAGGTGCTATCGGCTATAATCACTTCGTCATCAGAAGCACCCACAAGTGTGGCCAATTGTCTTCCCAAAGTTAAGGGCAGCTCATACCATCCCTTGTTCCAACTGGCAATCAGATCTTTGCCCCAGGCTTCATGGGTAGTTTCAGCTATAGAATCGCTGCTCTTCATTAAAAGCCTGCCGAGCGAATTGCCATCGAGATAGATTAGTTCGGGATCCTGAATATAAAATCTTGACCGGTAGCTGCTTAATGTATCGGTTTGGTCGAGTGTTTCGGCCAAGGTTCGGTCACTGAATTGGGTCATAAGTTCAAAATAATTGAGAATACTAAAGTAACCAAATTTGAGTGCCTCCGATATGGAAAAAGGAGGTTGCAAAAATTACTTCGGTTATGGACCTTTCAGAATCTCAGATGCGCCGGGTAGCAGCAGTTCTACCCAAAGTCGGTACATTTCGGCCGAGGGGTGCAGTCTGTCGCCTGCAACGAGGGCAGGTTCCGATAAACCTCTACGCGATATTGGTGTGATATCGACATAGTTCGCTCCAATACTCCTGGTTTCCTCAAGATTTATTTGATTAAACAGATCAATTTCCCGGCTGATTTTTTCCCGGTTTGGTGCGCCATAGGGTGTATACCCGTAATCCGGAATTGAGAGCACTATGACCCTTCGCTCGTTGTTGCCGGCCAGATAAATTGCTGTACGCAAAAGCTGTCGAAACTGATCTCTGTACTCTTCGGCGTTGCGACCGCGGTACTGGTTATTGACACCAATCAGCAAAGTAACCAGTTTGTATTCCGGTTTTTTAGCCGATTGAGCAATCGCTTCTGCCAATTCATCGGTTGTCCAGCCGGTTCTCGCAATAATTTCTGGTTCTGCGATTTCGATGCCCGCGTCGTAAAGCTGCTTATGAAGTTGGACAGGGAAACGACTGCCTGGAGCTACGGATTCCCCTATGGTATAAGAATCACCGAGAGCGAGGTATTTGGGACCCGCTGGTGGAGGCGTTTCTGCATCCGGTTGCATTAAGGTAGGGTTCGATGCTGAACAGGCCTGAATTATTTGCATAAAAATGAAAAGTCTGATTAGGTTTTTGCTGGCAATTACTGGCATCATTCTTTTTTGCACTATACAAAGAAACCCCTGAAATTGTTCATGGCCAACTACTCGTCTGCCTTACTTTCATGCTATGCGATCTTCTATTTATTCTTGTTTGTGCCTGTCATCCGGTAACTTTCGTTCACTTTTCTGTGCCATGCTGTATATGGAAATAGCCAAAGCCATTGCTGCCAGTACTAGTATAGTATAGTGAATCTGTTTCTGTTGAGTGGGTACTGCCGATGCTACATATTGGCGGGATGCCTGCCGTTGCTCCCCTTTGACTATAATTTTGGCTTCCATATAGGGATGGGGTGTACACATGTATGTATACTCGCCTTCCTTGGTAATTGTATAGGAAAAGCTTTCGGCATGAGCCATCAACTCAGAGTAAAAAACTTCTGGTCCGCTCTTTACCAGCACATTGTGTATGCCTGAAAATTCTCCATCCATGTAGGTAAAGACATCTTCGTTCACCCACTTGATGGTGGTCCCCGGAGTTACTTGTATAACTTTTGGGTGGTAGGAATTGCCAATAATTCTGACCGTCACTTCGCTTGTTTCGCTTCCATAGACGACGGGTTCATCAACTTCGGCTGTACCTATACCAAAGGGCGTGATTATGCGGGTCGCTTCATTTCTGAATTGCTCCATCTCCTGATCTGAATAGACAATCCCGTCGGCGAGTATTTTTTTGGGACCATTCCCGTTTTTATCGCATACCAAAAGACCTATAGCCCCCCGGTCGGTCGATCCTACTGCATGAGAGAGCATAAGATAACTCCCTTCATCAGGCGGTATTCGGAACTCAACAACCCACGAATCCGATGGCCCTGCAGTTACTGTTTGCCCTCCGGTAAACCGGTTGTCGGGGTGTCCCTGCCAATAGGCGAAGTCCCAGACAATCCCTACAATATGAAATGTTGATACCAGATTGGGGCCAACGTTTAGAAAATTTATTCGGACATAATCGCCCGGTTTTCCAACAATCGGCTCTTCAACATACCTGAATAGTTTTCCATTAAAAGCCGTATACATCGGTTTTCCCTGGCCTTCCACTGCATCTTTGCCACTTGCATAGTATTCATGTTGCAATAAGAAGATCTCGATATCAGGCTCTTTGTTCAGAATACGCTCCAGTTCATATTTTTTCTTTGGTTTTACCACCATCATACCATATTGTCCAAATATTATATGCATGGGAATGGCATGGCCGCCCGGAGCGCAGTGGTACATATATACACCTGGCATATTGGCCTGAAAGATTACTGTGGCGCTATCTCCCGGTGCTATCTTCCCCAAATACTTTGAGGTTTGTGAATTTACCGCATGAATGGATGCTCCGTGTACTATATTTCCCTTATTGACAATCTTAAAGGATACTATATCCCCTTCATTCACTATCAGCGTTGGACCAGGTATTTTTTTATCAATGGTAAAGCCCTGATAAAGTACTCCGTTGCCTAAATAGGAATCTCCCTCTTCGAGGGTTATGGTAATAAAGGTATTGGCTGGTGTATTTTGTGGTACATAGCTTGTGGCAGGAATGGGCAATGCATTGTCGCGTCTGAGTATCTGTATGAAATCATCTGCTGAATGGTTAGCCAATGCCGCTTGACCAACCGAGGCCGGAACAGCCGATTTTTCTGAAATCTCAGTAACCGGTTTAGAGCTGGTTGCCAAATCAGCCAATTGAAGATTGTTTCGGGCTAATACGTCGTTTACCCAGGGAGTGCTGATCCCTCCGTTTCCTTCCTGTGCAGTGATGGCTGCTCGTAGTTCTCTCGAAATGAGCGAGTGAAATCGCTGCTCTCCCAGAATAGATCCTAGAAAGGTTCGATTGCATGCTTCGCAAGCCTTGACACGATCTGGATTCAGTAATGCGATCATCATAAAGACGCCAATTAACGCTCCTTTGGATAGGGTAGATACGATCCTTTTCATTGTAGCCGGGTTTTGGGTTGTGTTTCTAACTTTCTAATGCTAATGCCCTTGGAAATAGAATATTATTCTCAAGGTGGACATGGATATGCAGGTCTTCTCCAAATTCTTTGAGAAGTTTCAGCGCTGTGCGATAGGTAGAGCATGCATCTTCTGGCTCAAAATAGTTGTGCGTAACTTTCATGATATCGTCAGATGCATTTCCAACATAATCGTGTTCGGTTAGCATACGCCGGATTTCGGACTGTATGGTTTCCTTGAGAGTCGGTTCCTTTTTAACTGCCAACGATTTTATGGCAGGAAACAGTACTTCCTCCTCCATCTTCATATGTTGAACCATTTCATCATTAATATTCTCCATACAGCCCGCAATGCCTATAAGTTCAGGGTGATGTTCTCCGTGCACGGATGCAATCTTTTGGGTGAAGGTAAGTAGGTCCGGGAGTACCGAGCGAACGTAAGTGTGATGCACATGCGTTATGTAATCGCACAAAAATCCGATGGGCCATTCTTTATAAACTGCGCTCTTGTTAAGAGGGGATTCAAGTGCCTCGAAAAGACTTTGTTGTAGCTCAGATGGATTAATCCCATTCTGAAGACACGCCTCCGAAAGGGTCATTTTTCCACCGCAGCAAAAGTCGATTCCTGCCCGACTAAGCAGCGGTGCGGTTCTGAAATCCATTGCTGCAATGGCTCCCACCGGTTGGTGCAATAGTGAAGGGTTGTTCATGATGTGTATTTATGAATGATATTGCACAAAGATATAAAATATTTTTATAAGATGATAAAAAGGTCATTTAGTAAAATGGTAGTCTGTTCACATTTTTAACTATTTTTGTAAAAACAATCCGACCGTGTTTTCAAAGGAAACTGAATATGCTCTGCGCAGTCTGGTGTACATCCAGACGCAAAATCAACGAGGCAAAACCCCTGGTGTAGTTGAAATTTCGAAAGAGATAGACTCCCCTCAATTTTTTACTGCTAAAATTCTGCACAGGCTCGTTAAAATGAAGTTCATTCAATCGAATAAAGGCAAGAATGGTGGTTTTTACTTCGACCCTGAATCACCTGAACTACCCCTACGCCAGTTTATTATTGCTATTGAAGGTGAGAAGCTATTTGAGGGATGTGGTTTTGGTCTTAAGCATTGCGACGAGGCCAATCCTTGTCCGCTTCATGAACACTATGCACCAATCCGCGACGCCCTCAACCGACTTACAACCGAACAAACCATACAATCTTTGGCGAATCGTAGTTCTTGATCCACAGCACTTTATTTTTTGCTACAGTCCCTCAATTTAATTAACCACGTTCTAATTTGTGGTTGTTTGATTTCGCTTCTAATTCGGTTAATCTAACCGTTTCTGCTTGACTGAATAACAGTCCAGATTTTAATTTTCCTTACACTGTTAACAGGCACGTTTGGTTAAAATACCAACAAATAGTGATTAAATTACCATTTAGTCATTTGTATATTTGCACCAAAATTGAATACCATGAGTGAGATAATTGACAATTCGAGACAACGAAAAGAGATTCTGAAGCATATGATTTTGGAGCTGCATGAAAATAGGGCCCCGGAGCTGGTAAAGGCAAGGCTCATTGAACTATTGCAGAAAATTCCTTACAACGATGTAGTTGAAGTTGAGCAGGAGTTGATAGCCGAAGGTTTGCCGGTGGAAGAGGTTTTGCGTTTGTGTGATATTCATTCGGCCGTTTTGGATGGTCATATCGACCAGAGTGGTGCAAAATTTATTCCGGCCGGCCACCCTGCCGATACTTTTAAAAAGGAAAATCGGGAGCTGGAGAAACTTGCCGATGAAATAACCCAATTGCTTGCTGCTGCTCCCTATTTGAAAAACGAGGAGGTGAAAGGCTGGATAACAAAGGTGCATGGCGGTTTTAACAACTTAATGGATGTCGAGAAGCATTACCTACGCAAAGAGTACTTATTGTTCCCGTTTCTTGAGCTGCATGGTATAACCGGGCCTCCCAAGGTAATGTGGGGAAAGCACGACGAGACCCGCGATTTTCTCAAGGCAGCCCTGGAGGCCATCACAGCTCCCGGCGACTTTTCACCGGACGAGGCTTTGGCCATGGCTGAGGTATTGCTCGCCCCGGCTGTTCAGGCTATCCGCGATATGATCATGAAGGAGGAAGAGATACTTCTCCCTATGGCCATGGACACGCTTACCGAAACAGAGTGGTATGCAATCTACCAGCAAACCATTGAATTTGGCTATTGCTTGTATGACCCTCAGATTGAATGG
Organism: Prolixibacteraceae bacterium UBA6162; assembly: GCA_002428215.1. Next base: position 21,829 of record DIUI01000021.1, on the reverse strand, counting down.
GAACCAACCGGTATTGAGGTAACCAGTCCGGAGTTCGGAGTTAAGGGGACAATTCAACTGAGTACAGGTAGCTTTAATCAGGCTGAAATGGAATCTTTGTTCAAAACCTTGCCCATCGATCTGACTTTTGTCGACAAAGACGATAAGGTTAAGTTTTTTAGTCTGGGCCCCGACAGGGTATTTACCCGAAATCGTGCCATTCTTGGTCGCGATGTTCGAAACTGTCATCCACCCTCCAGCGTAGATATTGTAGACCAAATTCTTTCCGATTTTAAAAGTGGAAAAGAGAACAGTGCCGCATTTTGGATCAACTTCAAGGGGAAATTTATTTACATCGAGTATTTTGCCCTTCGTGGAAAGTCGGACGAATATTTAGGTACGGTCGAGTTTACCCAGGATCTTACCCATGTAAGGAGCCTTCAGGGAGAACAGCGGCTTCTTTCGTATGCCAAAAAGTAAATGAATGCCAAATAATAATCTAATAATATCGCCGAAAACCAGAGTAGGAGAGTTGCTCGAAAACTATCCTGCCCTGGAAGAGGTATTGCTATCGATTTCGCCCCTGTTTGCCAATTTAAAGAATCCTGTTTTACGCAGAACCATAGCGCGGGTTGCTACCTTGCAGCAGGCAGCTGCTATAGGTGATATTTCCGTTCAGGATCTGGTTAACCGTTTGAGGAATGCTGCAGGTCAGGAAGAGACAGTCTCTGCTCCAGAAGGGCCTGGTCGATTGCAGACCGGAGCTCCCGACTGGATGCAAGGGGTTAAAATCGCTTTAGAATTTGATGCCTCCTCTGTTATAAGCAAAGGTGAATCTCCACTCGCAGAGATTTTGAAAATGGTCCGCACAATAGAGCCGGGAACTACTTTGCTGCTGAAAACACCTTTTGTTCCTGCCCCAATTATCGACAAATTGCAGCAAATGGGTTATCTGATATGGGTGTCAAAGCAGGAGATCGTATGCCTTACTTATATTTATGCGCCTTATACCTGATAGATTATTGGCTGATTTTCATGGGTATATTATGATTAAATTAACAGCCGATGACTCTAATTTGATCGCGTTTCTTCAATATTTTGATAATTTTGCAAAGAATCCTATTTTTCGAGGCGCCCAAGGATCTTCCCAAAGCTACCTCAGGGTTAATTTTGGAAATTTATGCATATGAAAAGGAGTCTTTTTTTAACTGTTTTGACCATGCTGCTGGTATGGGGATTGTCGGCCAACGCACAATATGCCACAGGTGCCGATTCTATCGTTTTCGAGAGACTTATTCACGATTATGGAACCATTGTACAGGGAAGCGATGGAATGTGTGAGTTTGTTTTTACCAATAAGGGCAATAAGCCGCTCATATTAAGCAATGTTAGAGCCTCATGTGGGTGTACAGCGCCCACGTGGCCCCGTGAACCAATACTCCCCGGACAAAAGGGAACCATAAAAGTGGGATACAATACCCAAATATTGGGAGGTTTCAGTAAAGTGGTTTCGGTGATGTCGAATGCATCCAATTCTATGGTGGTGCTAACCATTCGTGGGAATGTTGTTCCGCGCAACTAGTATTCCCTAAGCACATTTTTAGCTGTTCTTCGACGACTGAATATGGCGTTATATCTGCCTAATTTAACAGCTGTACATGGAAGTGTTGTATAGTTACCCATTGGACAAATATTTGTAAATTGCGGCTTAACGCAATGGCTAATCTCCCTATAACAAGTATGATTGATTCCCAAAAGATTACCCGCAGCAGTTGTTTTATTGGCTCAGACGAATTAAACATTTGTGATGACCTAACACCTGATGAATTGGCTTTTCTCCGTTCAAAAATGGTGGATGTCCGTTTCAGGAAAAATGAGGTTGTCTTCAAACAGGGATCATTTGCCAACAATGTTGTAATTCTGCACGAAGGATTACTTAAAACCTATATTGAAGGTGAGAATGCCAGCCTGGTTTTGCAGATATTCTCTCCTGTTCGTATGATTGGTTTGTCGGCGCTTTTCGAAAGCAGTCATGTTCGACATCATTCAGCACAGGTGTACATCGATTCCCGCGTGAGCGTAATAGAGATCAATGCAATCCGGCAACTGATGGCATCCAACGCCAAATTTTCGAGTCAACTGGTTTCCATGATGGCCGAGCAACTGATCGTAACCAATGGCCGTTTCTACTGTCTTACTATGAAACAGTCGTATGGGCGAATGGCCGACATACTGCTTTGTCTGGCAACACGAATTTATAAAAGCCCTAAGTTTCCACTTCAACTTACACGCAAAGATTTTGCCGAACTAGCCGGTATGACCATCGAAAGCGTTTCCCGAATTTTTTCCAAATTCAAGGCAGATGGCCTCATTACCATGGATAATGAGCATATTGAAGTCCTCAATATGGAGAAGCTTGATCTGATCAGTAATAAGGGATAAAAAAAGTCCGCTCAGTAAAAACCGGCGAACTTTCTTTATAGATATTTGGAATTTTACTCCAGTTTAAATTAAGGAATCAGGCTGGCAGGAATTTCAGTAATTGGCTTTAGGGTGATGCTGCGAATAAAAAGTTCTGCACCTTCAGACTGAATCTGTATTTTACCTCCGGTTAATGGCGTAATGACTCCATCCTCAAAAGTGCCGGTATTTTCATTTACCATTACAGTAGTTCCGTTTACAACATGCACGGCAGTGCGTCCAACTGTGTATAGATCAACTGTATTCCATTCTCCCAGCGGCTTCTCCTGATCCGATGCTTTACGTACCATTCTGCCGCTTGCATGGTCGCCAAATTGAAATGCCTCAGCGCCGGGCGTATAATAGTATTGTTGGGTTTCTTCATTATAAACTACCGCTGTTTCGCAGGTTGTATTGTTCATAAGGTACGTGTCACCCAGGTTGTCGTGCATCAACTGTAGCTCAATATTGGCCATCCATGTTCCAAAAGAGGCACCAAAGGGACCAAAACTGTGGTACAGTAGCCCGCTGTTTCTCCTCGAGTATACCGTTTCTCCCCATTTAAAAACCAACTGCAAATGATAATTTTCGTAGCTTTCGCGGGTAGCAAGAGCTCCGTTGATTTCTCCGGAAATGCGGATAATTTTTTCACCACCCTCTTCAATAACCTGATAGACTTGATCAACGGTCGCTGCTGCGGCAATTTCATCGAAATCGCTCCCCAGCGATGAACCTAAATGTAGGTCCCAATTGCTGAGATCGTTGCCGTTAAAAAGTTGAAGGGTGTTGTCACTGACAGGCTGACTTGTGCATCCCATAAAGATTATCGCCAGCAATAGTGAATAAGAAAATAGTTGCGCTGATTTTTTCATTTCTATACCTTTTATACATAAAAAACTGTCCTAATATAGAACAGTTTTTTGAATTTTGTTAACGAAAAATCTCTTTTACCCTTCTACTGTATGTTCTGCTATAATTTCCTGCGCGCGCTCTAACATTGCAATATCGTCCAATAAAACAATTCCTCCATTGGGTCCTGGTTCCATATGGATTCCAACTGCACTACCTTTTTCGTAATTTGCTCCTCCAAAATAGTTTCTAACTGTTTCTTCAGTAACACTGAACTCTTTAGCCAATTGCTTGATAGACCCTTCAGGTAAGCTGTCTTTGATTTTGCGCAGCTCATTGAATGTAATTTTAAGCTCCATAGCAGTAAAATTTTATAGTGGTTAATGTTGAATTTTGAACTTCTTAAATATACCACTTTAATGGGAAAACCCTGCGGGAAACCACAACTAAATTGTTATTTGGTTTAACATTTATTCAACATTGGCGTTTGGGAGCCCTGCGGTATTATTGTACTGCCTGTGAGTAGTTTGGGCCCTGTCATTGTGTATTTAGCTATCCGGATTAGATGCAATCTACTATGAATTTTAACAATTTTTAAGGCTGTCTGGGTAGCAAGTCATACAAAGTCTGAAGCATGCGCCCCCGAACTTTTAGATCCGACAGTTGATTGTTGCGCCGCGTAGGGTGAACCCTGTTTGTGAGGAGTATAAAAAGAAGTTTTACATCCGGATCGGCCCAGACAAAAGTCCCTGTATACCCTGTATGTCCAAAGCTGTTCATGCCAACACCATACGTTGGATAGGCATCCTCACGCTTTCTTGTGGCATTGTCGAGCATGGGTTTGTCGAAACCCAGTGCTCGTCGGTTGTTTCGACTTCGAAATTGAACCCGCGTGAATTCATCTATTGTTTCGGGAGAAATAAACTGCTCGCCGCCATAATATCCTTTCCAGAGGTACATCTGAAAAACTTTGGCCAAATCTCCCGCATTTCCAAAGAGACCAGCATTTCCTGAAATACCGCCCAGAATGGCTGCACCCTCATCGTGCACAAATCCTCTGAGCGTCTCCTTTCTGAAGTAGTCGTCGACCTCACTTGGAGCAATCTGATCTTGAGGGAAATGGAGATAGGCATTATAAGTAATGTTATAGGCCCCCAGACGGTGATAGAAATTTGATTTCACGTATTGTTCGAAGGAGTCGCCTGTAATTTGTTCAATTATGGGAGGCCACATGTGAAACCCCAGGCAAGTATATACATACTCCTTTCTTGGTAAAAGTGTTGATGTGCGCACTTCGTCGTAAAACTGACTTATTAGGGTTTGGTCGGCATAGAGATTGCCAGCTATACGGATATTGTTATTGGCTATTGGATGTATACTAAAAGTGGCATCGCGCAATTGAGGGTCTTTTGCAAATTTAGACTCCCATAATGGAATTATCGGTCGCAATTGAGCCTGATGGGCAAGTATATCGCGCAACCGAATGTTTTGCTTATTCGATTTCTCAAAATCTTTCCAATAATCACTCCATTTACCATCGAGATCGATTCGCCCTTCGTCGTATAGCTTCATCAGGGCGGGTAAGGGGCCAGTAACCTTGGTCACCGATGCCCAATCGTATATGTGTTGCAGCTCGACAGGCTCGGTTTTCTCGTAGGTTAAATAGCCGTAGCCCTTTTCCAGAATTACCTTGCCGTCAATTGCCACCAGAACCTGCGCACCCGGAAATGCCTTTTTCTGCATTGCAAGGTTTGCAAGGCTATCAATTTTGCGGTGAAGGATTACGGATGAAATTCCAATCTCTTCGGGGATGGAGTATTTTAATCGGCCGTTTTTTTTTACATCTATTCCCATACCTGCAGGGAACCTATTGTCGATGGTAACCGGGAGACGTCCGCTGGCATCAATAGCTCCAAAAACCATTTGGATGGAAAGTTCCTGAGCAATTGGAGTGTCCTGATAGGTGAGGATTAGTGCTTCAGATTTTTCTGCCGCCTCCAAATATTTTAGTGCATAGGCATTGCCCATGAACAGGGTAATGATTTGCTGCCGTCCAGCCAATGTTTTAATTATGCTGCGATGCACAGGGGTGATGCCGTAATTTCTGCCCGGATAGGATCGCAATCCTGAAATCCCGGCAATTACCAGATGGTAAGAATTCAACTTTTGCAGTAAGGTTTCCTGCTCCCTGGCTGAGGCATCGGTGGAGATAAAAAAGTGATCGGCAGCTGTATAACGGCTTGTCATTACCTGAAAGGGCAGCGGGGATTGAGCCCCGAAGGCCAGCGTTGCAATCCTTAATGTGTCAAGCCGCATAAGGGGAAGCAAACCATTGTTTTGGAGCGTGGTTACCGAAGCTTCGGTCAGCCGGCGAACGATCAACTCATTTTCTGCTGAGTTCAAAGTTGAAAGCAGCCGCTCCTCAGGCGGTGTAGAAGGTAAGTGAAGCCCAATCCAGCGTTTGGTAGCCAATATTCTTCTGACTTTTGTATTGATCTCCGACTCTGAGAGTGTACCGCTTTGAACGGCTTTCTCGATGGCCAAAACACTCTGCCTGACATTTACAACAAATTCAACCATGTCGTTACCGGCTTTTAGGGCGGCCACTTCCGCTTCGCCGGCAGGGAGCGTTACTCCTTTCATATTCATGGCATCGGTGATAATAAGTCCGCCATACTTCATTTCATTGCGCAACAAATCATGGAGGATTTTCGAAGAAAGGGAGGCTGGACGGTTGTCCGAATCCAGTGCCGGCACTGCTACATGGGCACTCATTATTCCGGTAATTCCGGCGTTGGCTAAAATTTTAAAAGGATAGAGTTCGATGTCGTCAATTCTGCTGCGATTGTGGTTTATTACTGGTAGGGTATGGTGGGAGTCGGTTTGTGTATCGCCATGGCCCGGGAAGTGTTTGGCTACTGCTGCAACACCCTCCATTTCCATGCCTTTGGCATAGGCAAGTGCTTTGGATGCTACCAACTCTTTCTTCTCTCCGTACGATCTGAAATTGATGATCGGATTGGCCGGATTGGTATTCACATCAGCTACCGGTGCAAAGTTCATATGAATCCCCATTGCTTTAAGCTGCCTTCCTACAGCTTTTCCCATATCGACCAGAATTGAATCGTTCTGAATAGCACCCAAAGCTTGTGCGCTGGGGAAAACAAGCAAACTATCTACCCTGAAGGAGGGCCCGTTCTCTGCATCCATGGCTACCAGGAGTGGCCTGTCCGAAACTTGCTGAAATGCCCTTATCCAGCGGGCAGTCTTATTTGGAGAACCGCGCATCATCAGAATACCACCCGGTTTCCACTCCTGAATCAGTTTCTGCATCTCCTCCCTATGTCGTTCGGCCTGCTCCGGGTATACCTCGATCATTATTAACTGACCAATTTTTTCGCGCAGCGTCATTGCCGAAATCTGTTCTTCTACCCACGGGTCATTTATGTATTTCAGAAATGCGGGTTGTTGGCCGTAGGCAAAAACCTTTAAAAATATGAGGCTAAAAAGGAGAAAGACGCTAAAGGGTGCGCGCATGGGCAAGCATTTTCAATTTTATACGCTACTAAAATAATTAAGAAAGAGGTAAAAGATTATTCCGGTAACTCTTTTTGCGTATTATCTTTTATTCCCCTCTTATTCGTTTGCCATAGGCATGCCTAAAAGGCTTGCAAGGTAAAGTTCAAAGGCGTTGGTGTAATGTTGGGCAAATAGTGAATAATCGCTTGCTCTTGGTATACATTATTTGACCAAGGAGTGGTATATTCGTAAAATCCAATTTAATATCAGGTACTATGTCTGCGAAATTACTGATGATCGGTTTAGTGCTGCTTTCAATGTTTGTTTCAACCCGGTTTCTAAACAACGGAACGCACGATAAACTTGGAATTGCCGATACAAATGTGGTGATACCTGCCGCAGACAGGCCAGAAGATTATCTCGGCTTACTAAGAAATAAAAGGGTTGGCCTGGTAATTAACCATACTGCCCGGGTGGGAGATGTGCTTTTGCCCGACTATTTAGTGAGTTCCGGAATAAAAGTCGAGCGGATTTTCGCACCGGAACATGGTTTTAGGGTAGATGCGTCGGCAGGTGAAAAAGTCATGGATGGTATAGACCCTCAAACCGGGATACAAGTGATTTCTCTGTATGGCAATGTTACCAAGCCTACTCCTCAACAACTCGAAGGACTAGATATTTTGGTTTTTGACATACAGGATGTTGGATGTAGGTTTTATACCTATTTGTCGACGCTGTATTTATGTATGGAAGCCTGTGCTGAAAATGGATTGCCACTTATAGTTCTTGACCGTCCCAATCCTAACGGCGATTATATTGCAGGACCAATCTTGGACCCTGCCTTCAAATCATTTGTAGGAATGGTTCCTGTACCGGTAGTTCATGGATGCACTTTGGGTGAAATGGCCCTCATGATCAATGGTGAAAATTGGCACAACGGGCCTTCCAGAACTGATCTTACCGTAATTCCGGTTGAAAACTATACCCACCTTACCCCTTACGAGGTACCTATAGCCCCTTCGCCCAATTTGCCCAATCATCTGGCGGTTCGTTTGTATCCCTCACTCTGCTTTTTTGAGGCAACCTCGGTAAGTATTGGCAGGGGTACTCCTTTCCCGTTTCAGGTTGTTGGTGGCACACTTCCTCATTTGGGTAAGTTTGAATTTGTACCGGTGAATCTGCCCGGTATTGCCGTAAATCCGCCTAATTTGAACAAAACCTGCTATGGGGTTGATTTAAGAGAGCTTGCTGAGGTCCCGACTTTTACATTACGGTGGTTTATGGAGTTTTACAAGCTCTATCCAACCGAAAAACAGTTTTTGCAAAGTGAACGCACGCTTCATATATTGTCGGGCAGCGATCGGCTACTGGCAAATATACGTGCTGGTATGACGGAGGAAGAAATGGTCGCTTTGTGGCAAAAAGATATTGATAGCTATAAGGTTATGCGAAAGAAATATCTCTTGTACCCCGATTTTGAATAGTATGGCTCCAATTCTGGTACTAACCATTTTAGTTGGCTATTTTGCTCTTTTGCTAACCATCTCATATCTCACATCACGCGGGGCAAATACCCAAACCTTCTTTACAGCGAATCGGCGTTCCCCCTGGGTATTGGTTGCTTTTGGCATGGTGGGCGCAACCCTTTCGGGGGTTACCTTTATATCGGTTCCCGGAGAGGTGGGGACCTCGGCTTTCTCATATTTGCAGTTTGTCCTTGGCAACCTATTGGGTTACTGGCTGGTTGCCGGAATACTTCTTCCGGTATATTACAGAATGCAGTTGGTTTCGATTTACGCTTTTCTGGGCGATAGGTTTGGTCCTGTTTCCCATAAAACAGGTTCGCTGTTTTTCATGCTGTCAAAGCTGATTGGAGCCGCATTCAGACTCTATCTTGTTGCTGGCGTTCTGCAGATTGCATTTTTCGATGCGTATGGTATATCCTTCACATTTACAGTATTCGTAAGCATAGCTCTGATTTGGGTATACACTTTCAGGGGTGGTATTAAAACCATCGTTTGGACCGATACTTTGCAAACACTTTTTTTGATAGCTGCCGTGATTCTTACCATTTTCTCGATAAGCCGATCGATGGGATGGGGTTTTGGTGAAATGATCAGGCAGATAAATGAGCATCCCGGTTCGGAGATTTTCACCTGGGACTGGAAATCGGGTAATAACTTCTTTAAACAGTTTTTTGCAGGCATGTTTATTACGCTGGTAATGGTAGGCATGGACCAAGATATGATGCAAAAAAATCTGACCTGCAAGAATATAGGTGAGGCTCAGAAAAACATGGTTCTGTTCAGTTTTGGTTTTCTTTTTACAGTGGTGCTTTTCCTCTCACTTGGAGTATTGCTCTACATTTATGCAGCAAATAATCAGATTGCTCTTCCATCCGCTACCGATGACGTTTATCCGCTTCTTGCCTTCAATCATTTGGGGTTAATGGTTGGTATTGCATTTCTTCTGGGAGTGAGTGCCGCCGCCTACTCCAGCGCCGATTCTGCGCTTACAGCGCTGACCACCACCCTGATGGTTGATTTTTTAGGAAAAAAACAACGCTCCGAATCAAACCTTGTAAAGATAAGAGTGGCATCACACTTGCTTTTTTCATTTTTGTTGATTGCAATAATTCTGTTATTCAAAGCCATCAACAACCAAAGCGTAGTTGTTGCCGTATTCAAAGTTGCCGGTTATACCTATGGTCCGATACTTGGATTGTTTATGTATGGCCTTATTAGTAAGCGAAAGACCAGAGAGCGATGGGTACCATTGGTGGCAATTGCCGCACCGCTTTTATCTTACATTATCTCCTCCAACTCTGAGTCGTGGTTATGGGGGTATGTTTTTGGTTTTGAAATTTTGATTCTGAACGGTTGTTTAATGATAATTGGTTTGTTTATAATTTCGAAAAAAAGGTGAATCTATTGCTTCTAATTTGCGTATAATTGTTAAAAAATGTAAATTAGACCACTTGATATTGAAAATAAAGTCAAAACGATTTCGTTTTAATTAAAATTTCAGCCCTTGTATCGAACCATTTCACAACTTCTTCTGGTACTTACCGTTTTTGCAGTCCTAGTCTCCTGCGAGGATGAACGGTATCTGAGCTCTCCTGATGCCCAGTTGAGGTTCTCTGTCGATACTGTTATGTTCGATACTGTATTTTCAACGATTGGGTCAACTACCAGATTACTTAAGATTTATAATCCTTACCACGAAAAAGTTCTTATTTCACAGGTGAGACTAGGTGCTGGCGACAATTCTAATTTCAGGCTTAATGTAAACGGGTTCCCGGGAAATGAGGCCTTTGATGTGGAAATCCCACCCAACGACAGCATTTTTGTTTTTATTGAGGTTACAGTTGATCCTACTGGACATACCTTGCCTATGGTGGTTAAAGACAGTATTGAGTTTACTACCAATTTTAATCGCCAAAGTATTCCGGTTATTGCATGGGGGCAGGACTTTCACCTTATTAAACGGGCCGTGATTAAAACGGAGCGCTGGACTGCAGACAAGCCCTATCTTGTTTACGATTTTGCCTATGTTGACTCTTTGTCAACCCTTACTATCGATCCGGGGACACGAATCTATTTTCATAAAGGAGCAGGTTTGTATGCAAAGGGTAACATTATAGCCAACGGAACGCGCGACAATCCCATTCTTTTTACCGCCGACAGGCTTGAGAGTGCCTATGCGAATATTCCTGATCAATGGAATGGAATTGTTGTTTACAGTGGTAGTAAAAACAATCATTTTGAGCATGTAACAATTAAAAATGCCAATATAGGCCTGCAGATAGGAACTCTCGAGCACGATGGTAATGCTTCCGCTAGACTTGGCAATGTGCGCATAGAAAATATGTCTTATGCCGGATTGTTTGCCCTGAAATCCAAGATTCTTGCCTACAATACCGTCATTGCCAATTGTGGTATTTATGCAGCGGCACTTCTGCTGGGTGGCGAGTATGAATTTTATCACTCCACCATTGCAAACTACTGGGGTGGATATGGTGGCTCACCCCGTAAAAGCAGTTCCCTTGCTATCTCAAACCTGATTAAATTCTCCAATCCCGATGGTACTGAACGGGTATATACCAATGATCTTACCAAGGCTCATTTTGGCAATTCCATAATTTATGGAAGCAACCCTGTCGAAATTGAACTAGGACAGTTCCCCGACAATCTTTTCAACTACTATTTTGATCACTGCATTATTCAGGTCCCCGATACTTTTAACACCGCAAACCGAAATCATTTCGGTACCATCTGGAAAGGCAAAAACTTTGATCCCAAGTTTAAAGATGCTTCAAAACTTAATTTCCAGCTCGACACCCTCTCCCCGGCTAAAGATAGAGGAAGCGACGTATATGCTAAGATGTTCCCCTTCGATATTGCCGGAGTAGACCGAAGTATAGACTCGGGGCCGGATCTGGGTGCTTTTGAGCGGGTTGAGAAAAAACCCCAATGAAACTTTCGCTATTAACCCCTCTCTTTTTGTTTACCCTGCTTTTGATTTGTCCTCAAAAGGCCCGGTGTGATAATCCTGTTGCGACAATAATGTTCTATAATGTTGAGAACCTTTTCGATACAGTTGATGATCCTCTAACCGATGACAATGAGTTCCTTCCTTCGGGCGAGCGACGCTGGACGGTAACCCGCTTTCGCCAGAAATTAACAAATCTTGCTCGTGTAATTAATAATACAGGCTATTGGGAACCTCCTGCCGTAATAGGTCTTTGTGAAGTAGAAAACCGCTATGTGCTCGAAGAACTGGTTAGTCATCCTGCGCTTAAAATCTGGAATTATCAGATTGTGCACAAGGATTCACCCGATGCCCGCGGTATTGATGTAGCAGCGATCTACAGGCCAGATATTTTTAACCCGGTCGTCTATCGATATTTTCCTCCAGTAGATACCAATGCGTCTGTACCATCCACCAGAGAAATTCTTTACCTATCGGGTACCGTGGCCGGTAAAGATACGCTCCACCTGTTTTTTAATCATTGGCCATCGCGCTATGGCGGGTTAATTGAAACCCGGTTGTATCGCGAAAGGGCAGCGCAACGGTTGCGGTGGGAGGTCGACCGGTTGCAGGAAGAATTCCCTTCTCCCCGCATCATCATTATGGGTGATTTTAACGATCAGCCCGATGATCAAAGCATGACCGCTGTTTTGGGTGCAGAACTTATGCCGGGGAGCGATCCGCTTCGATTGTATAATCTTAGTCATGCTTGGTCAAAGGCCGGTAAAGGCACACTCAAGTATCAGGGATTCTGGAATACATTCGATCAGGTGATTGTTAGCGGCGCAATGCTGAATCAACATTCACCTGTTTTTAGCCGGCCTGAGGATGCTTCCATCACTATGATCGGGTTTCTCTTAATTCCTGACGAACGCAATACTGGCTTAAAACTGAATAGGACCTATGAGGGCTACCGTTACACAGGTGGCTACAGCGATCATTTGCCGATTAATATACTTCTTCGGTCAAAATAGGGGTGCTTTTTTCAGGACAACAGGAGTTTTCGAGCTTTCTCCATTGCCGCCGGCAACCCATCGGGGTTTTTCCCGCCGGCAGTAGCATAAAACGCTTGTCCTCCGCCGCCTCCCTGCATTTCGCTACCAGCTTCGCGGACAATTTTACCGGCATCCAGATTACGCGCTGAAACCAAATTGTCGGCTATCATGACCGTTAATGTTGGTTTGTCATTTAATATCACCCCCAGTACCAGCATGAGGTTGGGGATCTCGTTGCGCAATTGAAAAGCCAGGTCTTTAACTGCCTGTGCAGATGTTAGTTGAGGACTGGCCATCAGGAAATTAACTCCATCGGTGGCTTGTACCTGATTTTTTAGTTCATCTTTAATACCAGCAGCAGAGGCACGATCGAATGCTTCCAGTTTCTTCTTTAACTGGGCATTTTCAAGCATAAGATCCTCTACCGATTTTTTTACATTCGAAGTTTGGCTGAACAGCAACTTTGTTTCATATAGTTCCTGAAGTTTCTCCCGAAGGTACTGATCGGCCGCTTCTCCGGTAATCGCTTCAATACGTCGTACCCCGGCTGAAATCGCACTCTCCGAAGTAATTATAAAGTAGCCTATCTGGCCGGTTGAATGGACATGTGTTCCACCGCAAAGTTCCAATGAATCTCCAAATTTGATAACTCTTACTGTCTCTCCATATTTTTCACCAAAAAGCGCAATTGCTCCCAGTTCTCGCGCAGTATTGAAGGGAACATCTGCCATCTCTTCCTGGGTGTGGTTTTCCCTGATCATCTGGTTTACCCTCTGTTGTAGCATCTGAAGTTCCACCGGGCTTACCTTGCTGAAGTGCGAAAAGTCGAACCTTAAATAGTCGGGATGCACCAGCGATCCTTTTTGCTCAATATGTTTTCCAAGAATTTCGCGCAGGGCATGATCGAGCAGGTGTGTGGCAGTGTGGTTGTTGGCTGTACGAATCCTGGCTTCGACGTTCACCTCAGCTTGGAAGATTGCGTTGGGTTGCGAGGGCAGTTCATTGGCAATGTGAACAATGAGATTGTTCTCTTTCTGTGTGTCCAAAATTTTAAGCGATTTTCCGTTGCTGCGAAGCACACCTGTGTCGCCAACCTGACCTCCCGATTCTGCATAAAAAGGAGTTTTGGTTAGCACCAGTTGATAAAAAACCTTGCCTTTTTGACTCACTTTTCGGTATCTGGCTATTTGAGTTTCGGTAGAATAACTTTTATATCCAACAAACTCAATCCGATCTGTTTTGGTTACCTCCACCCAGTCGTCGGTCTCCTGCGTGGCTGCCTGACGCGAACGTGCACGCTGTTCTTCCATTTCAACGGCAAAATTTTCCACGTCAACATATAATCCGTTTTCGCGGGCAATAAGCTGTGTTAAATCGAGTGGAAATCCAAATGTATCGTATAGTGTAAAGGCATCTTTGCCTGAAATAACATCAATATTTTCCTCCTTCGATTTCACCGTAAGCGTGTCAAGCAAACGTATTCCTGTTTCAAGCGTGCGCAAAAATGACTCCTCTTCTTCGTGAATTACTTTCTCTATAAGCGACTGTTGTGCTGCTAGTTCAGGGAAAAGATCTCCCATTGTGGCCCGCAACTGATCAACCAGCTGATATATAAATGCTGACCGGAATCCGAGAAATGTATAGCCATAACGGACGGCTCTGCGCAGTATTCGACGTATAACATACCCTGCTTTGTTATTTGAGGGAAGTTGTCCGTCGGCTATGGCAAATGCTACCGCTCTGAGGTGGTCGGCTACCACCCGCATTGCTATGTCTGCTTTTTCATTTTCCCCATAAGTTTTTCCACATAAGTTCCCAAGTCGGGCAATTATTGGCTGGAATACATCGGTGTCGTAATTTGATTTTTTACCTTGTATTACCATACAAAGCCGCTCAAATCCCATTCCGGTATCAACATGCTTCGCGGGAAGTTCCTCGAGTTGCCCGTTGGCTTTGCGGTTGAATTGAATGAATACCAGATTCCAGATCTCAATTACCTGAGGGTGATCGTTATTTACCAGATCCCGTCCATTGATTACTGCCCTTTCAGCATCATCCCGCAGATCTACATGGATTTCGGAACAGGGACCGCACGGTCCGCTGTCACCCATTTCCCAGAAATTATCTTTTTTCGAGCCGTTCAGGATTTGCTCACCAGTGAGGTATTTTGACCAGATGGATGCAGCTTCGTCATCACGTAAAAGATTTTCTGAGGCGTCTCCTTCAAAAACAGTCGCATACATCCGGTCGGGGGATATTCCTAACCGGTCGACCAGCAACTCCCATGCCCAATCAATGGCTTCCTTTTTAAAGTAATCGCCAAACGACCAGTTTCCAAGCATCTCGAACATGGTATGATGGTATGTGTCAAGGCCAACTTCCTCCAAATCGTTGTGTTTTCCCGAAACCCTAAGGCATTTTTGGGTATCTGCAATACGTGGATACTTCACCGGATCGTTGCCCAAAAAAATATCCTTGAACTGATTCATCCCCGCATTGGTAAACATTAAGGTAGGGTCATCCTTAACTACCATGGGCGCCGATGGCACTATCTGATGTGATTTTTCCTCAAAAAAGGAGAGAAAAGTCTGACGTATTTCTTTGGAACTCAACGACATATTTTTTTGATTTCGCAATGTGGAATTGTTAAAAAAAATTAATTGACTACATTTGCAGAGGCAACCGACTGTCCTAAGTGTTACTTTTGAAACATTTAACACCAATTGTTCAGTTGCGGTTGCAAATTTAGGTGAATTTATCAATTCCCTGATTGGGCGCCCCAAAAATTAGATGTAATCAGGCATGGCGAAAAAAAGGTACAAGTTTAATCCCGAGACCCTCAGCTACGAGCTGCACGACGTGACGCTCAGAGACAGGGTCGGTCGGTTTCTTGCCTACTTTTCTACAACCCTTGCTTTTGCCATTGTTTTAACCCTGGTGGTTATTTATAATTACGAAACTCCGGCCACCAAACTGGTGGCCCGCGAAAATTACCGGCTTCTTACACAAATCAGACTGATGCAGAAGGATCTCGAGAGCATAGAGAAAGTGCTTGACGATATTCAGCAGCGCGATGATATGATTTACCGGGTAATTTTTGAAACCGATCCAATTCCCTCCACCATCCGAAAGGCTGGTTTTGGGGGTGTAAATAAATATGCTCATCTCGAAAATCTAACCAACAGCGAATTGGTAATCAACACCGCCAGAAAGTTGGATGTTGTGGCCAAGCAAGCCTATATACAGTCGAAATCTTACCACGAGGTACTTAAGCTGGCTCTCGATAAAGAACAGATGCTGGCATCAATCCCTGCTATTCAACCGGTGTCGAACGAGGACCTAAAGCGCACAGCCTCTGGTTGGGGCTTTAGAATTCATCCTATTTATAAGATCCGGAAATTTCATTATGGCATCGATTTTACTGCTCCCATTGGGACAGAGGTTTATTCAACGGGAGATGGAGTTGTTTCACAGGTGGTTACATCAAGAGTTGGCTACGGTAAATACATCGAAATCGATCATGGCTTTGGCTACACAACTATTTACGCTCATCTCGATGCCTTTAAAGTACGGATAGGACAGAAGGTTAAAAGAGGAGAAGTGATTGGCTACGTTGGAAACACCGGAACCTCTACTGCTCCACATCTTCATTATGAAGTACATCGTAACGGTCAGGCAGTTAATCCGGCGAACTTCTTCTACATGGATCTTACTCCTGATGAATACGAACGTATGCTGGCCATCTCCTCCAACATGGGTCAAAGCTTCGACTAAAAGCTTATTGCAGACACCATTTTCTGTCTCCCTTTGGTTAATTTCATTAATTTTACATTCTCCTGAATTCCAACATTGTTTTTTCATGGAGCCGGGTAAGTATATTTAAACGTGTGAAATTGTGCCATACAAAGAACCTAAAATAGAGAAGGTCTTTTATTCCGTTGGTGAGGTGGCAGACCTTTTCAATGTAAATCCCTCACTCATTCGATACTGGGACAAGCAATTTACAACCTTGTCTCCCACCAAAAACAAAAAGGGCAACAGGCTCTTTACTCCGAGTGATTTGGAACATTTCAGACTCATCTATCACTTGGTGAAGGAGAAAGGCATGACCATTAAAGGAGCCCGGCAGTTGTTGAAAGACAACAGAGATGGCGTATCCAAAAGCTTTGAAGTGGTCAAGCAATTGCTAGTTATAAAGGAGCAGCTTGTTGCATTGCGCGATGAACTACCCCTTTCAACATCAGAAACCGAAGCTTCATGAATTCCACCAGTATTACTGTCCGGCAGCTTGCTCAGTATTTCGAATCGATTGCTCCACCTGCTTTGAAGGAGAGTTACGATAATATTGGTTTACAAACAGGATCGCCCGGTGATATTGTAAAAGGAGTGCTGGTTACCCTCGATGTAACTGAACAGGTTCTTGAGGAAGCAATGCAAAAAGGGGCCAACGTTATTGTTGCACATCATCCGGT
Organism: Prolixibacteraceae bacterium UBA6162; assembly: GCA_002428215.1. Next base: position 5,025 of record DIUI01000021.1, on the reverse strand, counting down.
TATTTTTGGTGGATTAAAGCGTCTCACTGGTACAAATGCTACTGAGCGGATTTTGCTGAGTGCTGTCAGAAACCACCTCTCGATATTTGTAGCCCATACCAATATTGACAGTGTTGAGGGGGGTGTAAATACTATGATTGCCAATAAAATTGGGCTTCAGGGGCAGTCGGTGCTTAAACCTGTTCGTGGAGTACTTCGAAAATTGGTGACCTATGTTCCGGAAAGCCATCTTGAGCCTGTGCGTATGGCCATATTTTCTGCCGGAGCAGGTCATATCGGTGCCTACGATCAGTGCAGTTTTACCCTTTCCGGAACAGGAACCTTCAGGGGTGGAGGAACTACTCAGCCATTCGTTGGGATCAAAGGCAAGATCCATAGTGAGCCTGAAACCCGACTTGAAACTGTATTTCCTGATTGGCTCGAGGCAAAGGTTATCGAGGCCCTAATCGATGCGCATCCTTACGAAGAGGTAGCATACGATATTTATCCTCTTGAGAATGGATATTCGAAGGCAGGAATAGGTGTAATTGGCAATCTGCCTGAACCTGTTGCCGAGATGCAATTTCTTTCATTGCTTAAAGATACTTTTAAGACTCAGTTGATACGTCATTCACGACTATCTGGTAATATGGTTTCCAGGATAGCTGTTTGTGGCGGTGCCGGTAGTTTTTTAATAAACGAGGCGATTGCTGCAGGAGCAGAGTTTTTTGTTACCGGCGACGTAAAGTACCATCAGTTCATGGAAGCTGAAGGCAGAACTGTGCTTGCCGATATTGGTCATTATGAGAGCGAACAGTTTACCAAAGAGCTTTTTTCTGATATACTGTTGAAAAAATTCCCTACATTTGCAGTCGATTTATCGGAAACCGTCACCAATCCGGTAAATTACTTTTAGAGTCACGTTCAGATAATGAAGGTTTTTACGGTTCTGTTGGCCGTTTTAACTCATGTTGAACGTTTTACGGATGGGTCAATGTGCCTAATAATCTGCCCTGAATTACGGGAGTTATTGTATCCGATACCTGCCGGTTTCAACGCCGGGAAATCCCATTTTTAATGTACCGTCAGGTTATAGATTGTTCATCACAATCGGGTGTCTGTTAATCCGGACAAATGATTTGATTGAGGTCTTATTCTGGGGTAAAGTTCTTTTGAATTGTCAATACAGTAATAATAAAATTTGTACAAATGAATACACAAATGGTTAGGCCCGACGAGAAAGATATTTCTATCGAAGAAAAACTCAGGGCATTGCATGAACTGCAAAGTGTGGTTTCGGCAATCGATAAGATTAAGGTTCTGCGTGGTGAGTTGCCACTCGAAGTTCAGGATTTGGAGGATGAGCTGGCAGGATTGCGAACCCGCTTGCAGAATCTCGATGAAGAGTTGTCCGGACTTGAAACCGCAATCAACAACAAAAAGATTGCGATTAAAGAGTCTCAGAGTCTGATTGCGAAATATACCGAGCAGCAAAACAATGTGAGGAACAACCGTGAATACGATTCATTGGCTAAAGAAATTGAATATCAAAATCTTGAAATTCAGCTGGCTGAAAAGCGTATCAAAGAATTTTCTGCTGAAATGGCTTTGAAAACGGAAAGTATTACTGCCTCAAAGGAGTTGCTCAACGAGCGTGAAGATGATCTAATCCGTAAAAACCGCGAGTTGGAAGAGATTACCGAGGAGACTAAAATTGAAGAAGAGAAGCTGAAGTTGAAGTCTGAAAAAATTGAAACGTTTATTGAACCCCGGTTGTTGGGAGCCTTTAAACGAATCCGGAAAAATGCACGCAATGGTCTTGCAGTTGTTACTATTCAGCGTGATGCTTGCGGAGGTTGTTTTAATAAGATCCCACCACAGCGTCAGCTTGATATTGCAAGCCGTAAAAAAATTATCGTTTGTGAATATTGCGGCAGGATTCTGGTAGACGAAAAAATCAATCAGTTCGAAGAATAGGAATCGGACCGATGGGATGGACTTAAAAGATGCAAACAGATTTGCATCTTTTTTTTTGGTTTAAAATTTATTACCTTTCTACTATTAGGGATTTTTAATGAAGGTCGGTTTTCCAATTCATACAATTCTATACTCCGCTTACCCATAACCTGCCATATATGCCTGTCGATGTGCTTTCCTTTCGTGAGGCGATTACCGCCGGGATTCCAGATCATTTACCACAACCACCTGTGTATGATACCTTGGTTAATCATGCACCCCAACGAAGGGATTTGCTTACCAAGGCTGAAAAAAAGCTTGCGCTAACCAACGCACTTCGCTATTTTCCGGAATCATTGCATGCCATTTTGGCGATTGAATTTTTGGAAGAACTGAATCAATATGGACGGATTTATATGTACCGATACCGTCCGGTATATTCCATGTATGCCCGACCCATTGGTGAATATCCGGCTCATTCACAGCAGGCTGCGGCAATAATGCTTATGATCCAGAACAATCTCGATCCTGAAGTTGCACAGCATCCTCATGAGCTTATAACCTATGGTGGCAATGGTGCTGTGTTTCAAAACTGGGCACAATACCTGCTAACGATGCAGTATCTTAGCCAGATGTCGGACGAGCAAACGCTCGTTATGTATTCGGGGCATCCTCTGGGATTATTCCCTTCACATCCCGATGCTCCAAGGGTTGTTGTCACAAATGGTCTAATGGTACCCAATTACTCAAGTCCCGATGATTATGAGCGCTATAATGCCCTGGGTGTTACCCAGTATGGCCAAATGACAGCAGGCTCGTTTATGTACATTGGTCCGCAGGGAATTGTTCATGGAACCACTATTACTTTGTTAAATGCTGCACGCCGCCATACAAATGCAGCCCATGACATCCAATTGTATATTACCTCCGGACTAGGAGGAATGTCTGGTGCACAGCCCAAAGCTGCGGTGATTGCCGGTATGGTGTGTGTTGTTGCCGAGATTAATCCGAAAGTTGTTGACCTGCGCCACCGTCAGGGTTGGGTCGACGAGGTGTATTTGGATGTAAATGATTTAATCATTAGGGTTAAGCAGGCTTTGGCTGATAAAACCCCTGTATCTATTGCCTATTCTGGCAATGTTGTCGATTTATGGGAGGCAATTGCTGAGAGTGAATTGCGACCGCAACTGGGCTCAGATCAGACCTCCTTGCACAACCCCTATGGTGGAGGATACTATCCTGTGGGTTATAGTTTTGATGCGTCGAATGCCCTTATGCGAAAACATCCTGAATTATTCAGGGAGGCAGTTGATGCTTCGCTGCGTAGGCAAGTAGATGCCATAAACAAGGTTGCTGCCGGTGGAGCCTATTTTTGGGACTACGGAAATGCATTTTTGCTGAGTTCAGGAAGGGCAGGCGCCGATGTTTTCAATGCGGACGGGGGTTATAGATATCCGTCGTATGTAGAGGATATTATGGGACCCTCATATTTTGATTATGGGTTTGGTCCTTTCCGATGGGTTTGCACCTCGGGAAGTGATGAAGACTTAGCCGTAGCCGATCAGATAGCAGCTAAGGTGCTTAAGCTGCAGCTTTTAGATGCACCCCCTGAGATCTCCCAACAGTTGGCAGATAATCTAAAATGGATAGAGGAGGCAAGAAATAATCAATTGGTGGTTGGCTCAAGGGCAAGGATTTTATATGCCGATGCTGCTGGCCGTATTGCACTGGCCGCGGCTTTTAATGAGGCGATAGCCAATGATGAGATTACAGCTCCAATGGTGTTGGGGCGCGATCATCACGATGTATCGGGTACCGATTCTCCCTATCGTGAAACGGCGAATATTTATGATGGATCCAGATTTACCTCCGATATGGCAATTCAGAATTTTGTAGGCGATAGTTTTCGCGGTGCTACGTGGGTTTCTTTGCACAACGGAGGAGGCGTTGGTTGGGGTGAATCCATTAATGGAGGCTTTGGGTTGGTCATCGATGGCACCGGGGAAGCTGCCCGAAGGTGCAGAGAGATGCTTTTTTGGGATGTGAACAATGGTATTGCTCGTCGCAGCTGGGCTCAGAACAGCTCTGCAAAATTTGCCGCGAGCCTCGCCATGAAAGCCAATCAGAAGCTTAAGATTACAATGCCCAACAGTACCAATGAGCAAATGATTGATTCACTGCTGGGTAATCTTTAGGCAGCTTGATTTACTGATACTAAGAAAACATGAGTTCGTAAGGTCGCTGAAGCTCTCTGCGCAGCTCATCAAGACCAAAATTCCGACTTTTACGGATAAACTCTTTGCCGTCGAAGTATATAACCAGCGTAGGAACAGCGAATATCCGGTTCTGAGCGGCAAGTTCGGGAGATAGGTTGATTTCGGCATAAACCAGCTTAATCTCAGGGAACTCCACATTAACCAGCTCAGCAACTTTCGGTTTTAGTACCTTACAAACATTGCATTCGGTGGTCGAGAAATAGGCCAGTAATGCAGGGGTTTTGGCAACCAATTCATTAAACTGGTCCAGATCGTTAAGTTCATAAAACATGGGTGCAGTTATTTTTGGGTTTTCCTAAGGCATTAATATTGCTGCGTTGCCAGCATTACCAGTGTGCAAGCTTCGAGAGTCTCGATTCCGTTTTGTTGCAGCTGGTGAGCAAGTTCAGGATTTTCGGCACCCGGATTAAAGATGACCCTTTGGGGTTTTAACAAAAGAAGGTAATCGGTATATACCGACTGTCGCTCCATCCCAAGATAGAGGGTTACAGTATGTATGTCATTATCTTCGGGAAGTTGGGTATCAATGGTTACATCACCTACCTCTCCATTCCGGAGGCCAACGGCAATGACTTCGTGTAAGTGCTCTCTAAGAGCTTTTATGGCCTGGTTTGAATATCTTTGTGGTTTCAGGCTGGCGCCTAAGACCAATGTCCGCTTGCTCATATTAAAAAGGTAAAATTGATCGACAAATTTACAACTTTTCAATCAGGACGGAAGCATGTGCAGAAATCCCTTCCTGGCGTCCCTCAAAACCAAGGTGCTCGGTGGTTGTGGCCTTAACCGATACAAGATCACATTCGATATTCATAGT
>DIUI01000067.1 GCA_002428215.1 Prolixibacteraceae bacterium UBA6162 | reverse complement strand
AAGAACTTCTATCTCATTCTGATTGAACAATATAACTTCGTTAAGATCAACATTGAAATAGTGTACATTTCCAAAGATGAAGTCAGGATTTTCAACCACCTGGGCTTCTGTTCCAAGAGACATTATCAGAAACCAGAGGTATAGAGTATGCTTCATAATTGGGAAACCGTATGCGCTATTTTTTTCAATGTACACGACCTAAAAATGCAATTTTAAACCGTCAAGCCTCAAATTTACACATTTCGATCCATCCTCCCTGAATTCTCATGGGATATCTACTTGCGGTTAACACTGCTTTTACCTAAATTAGCCACCGGCCATCTCATCCGGTTAACCAGCAGAGGACCTTCAGATACGGTGGAAATAGGTTATCAGCATTCTATCGGGATAGCCTGACAACAACAAAACAAAACCTATTCGTTACCGATGATTCCCGTTTTTATACTTTACCTGCTTATTCTGATGGGAATAGTTTTCCATTCGGCCCGGCGTTCAAAAACCAATGCCGATTTTGTTATTGGTGGAAAAAAGATTTCGGGATTCTCACTTGCATTGTCGGAAAGAGCCACCGGTGAATCGGCCTGGTTATTACTCGGGTTAACCGGGCATGCCTATGCCGAAGGATGGTCGGCCATCTGGGTGGCGTTTGGATGTGTGGCGGGGATTTTGTTTCTATGGATCTTTATGGCGGAGCCATTGCAAAGAATTACGGAAAAAACAGGTGCTCAGACTGTTGCAGGTCTATTTTTTAAAACATTCGAAGGAGAAACCCGGAACATAGGAATTCTTTCGTCGGGCATTATCATTTTCTTTTTCATGCTCTATATTGCAGCACAATTTAGCGGGGCCGGAAAGATTTTCAACGATACATTCAACATTGATCCATTTTGGGGTATGGTTATCGGATCGGCTCTGGTAACCCTCTATACCATGCTCGGTGGTTTTATAACTGTGGTAGCCACCGATGCATTTCAGGCAGTATTGATGGTGGTTACCTGCGTTGTTCTTCCTATAGTAGCCTTAATGGTAGCAGCAAGCTACAATCTGCCATTTGCCGGCGAGTTTCTGACAGCTGATTTAACCACTCCCCGAAATATGGCAGCATCGTCGGGAGGCTTACTTTTGGTGCTAAATGGCTTAAGCTGGGCTTTTGGCTATACGGGCCAACCACAGCTGCTTACCCGTATGATGGCTATGCGGAATCCATCGGAAACCCGACGGGCAAGGTGGCTTGCCATTGGCTGGACACTGCTGGCCTATGGTGGAGCCTTTCTCATAGGTCTGGTGGGATATCAGCTGGCAATGGCCGGAATTCTGGGGGATGCCACAGCCCGGCTGACAGCAGATGCAGAAAAGATTATGCCGATAATGGTTATGACACTCCTGAATCCATTGCTTGCAGGAATTCTCCTCTCGGGGGCCATTTCTGCTATGATGTCGACCGCTTCATCGCAACTCATGGTTGTTTCGTCGGCCATTACCGAAGATTTGTACCGACCGCTCAAAAGAAGGATGCTTTCAGATCGCACCATGTTACTGGGGAACAGGATTGCCACTTTGTTGGTAGGTATTTTTGCGTTTCTGCTTGCCCTCACGATGGAGGAAACTGTATATGGAATGGTATCGTATGCCTGGAGCGGCATAGGAGCAGCATTTGGACCAGCAGTGGTGCTCTTGCTTTTCTGGAAAAGGTTTTCGGCAGCTGGTGTTTATGCTGGCATGCTTACCGGAACCATTTCCGCTGTAATTTGGAAAATTTGGTTAACCGACCTTACCGGTATTTCAGAACGATTGTCCTCCTACCTTTTGGCTTTCGCTGCTGCCATCGTTTTTAGCTTGCTGTTTCCGGTCAAAGACCGGCAACCGAAAACTTAAAAATGGTGGTTGAAACAAAACTTTCTCCCGGCAGCAGCAATGTGGTCGGAAAATGTGGTTTGTTCGGAGTGTCGGGAAAGTGCTGGGTTTCGAAGCAGAAACCACCCCGTTTGACGAAAGGCTGACCGCTTTTACCAATTTCACTTCCCTGAAAGTGATTCGCAGTAAAGAACTGCATTCCGGGCTCAGTAGTGAATACCTCCATGTATCGGCCACTCTCGGGTTCATAGGCACTCCCGGCAAACGATAATTCTCCGGGTTCTTTGTTGAGCACATAATTAAAATCGTAACCCGATGCAATCGCCAGCTGTGGATGTTCCTCATCAATTCGCTGACCAATGACTTGCGGCAATCTGAAATCGAGCGGGGAGCCATCTACCGGGACAATCTCACCCGTTGGAATCATCAGTTCATTCACTTCAGTTACATAATCGGCATTGATTACAACGACGTGATCGAGCACGTTACCATTCCCTTCGCCACGCAGGTTAAAGTATCCATGATTGGTTAAATTAAAATGGGTAGGTGCATCGGTTTGTGCTATGTAATCTATACGCAGTTCGTTCTCATCGGTAAGGGTAAACTCAACAGTTACCCACTTATTACCCGGAAAACCATAGGTTCCGTCCGGGCTTACGATGGACATGGTAACGCGGTTGGCCATTTGACTGGCATTCCATACTTCTCGCGAAAAAGTACTCGATCCGGAATGCAGGGTATTGCCATTGTTGTTGGCTTCGAGCTCATAGGTTACATCGTCAATGGTAAATGAAGCCCCCCCTATCCTATTGGCAAATGGACCCACTGTAGCACCATGACTGGCACTATACTTCATATAATCGGCAACACTGGAGAAACCCAACATCACATCGGCTTGGGTTCCTTGGCGGTCAGGTACATAAATGGAAACGATTTTTGCTCCATAGTTGGTGAGTGTTACAACCATGCCATTGCTATTGGACAAGGTAAACAAGGTGGTTTCCTTACCGTCTATTACCGTTTGAAAATCGGTAATGGAATAGGGCAAATCAAGACTTTTGGGTTGATTGGTGCAGGCAGCCGATACCATTACCATTGCTAAAACAAATAATACCGCATTTCTCATACTTCATATACGTTTGTTGTGCCCTAAAGTACTAAAAAATGAAAGGAGGAGAGGAATTATGGAAAAATTTACGCGATGGGAAACAATACAGGAAACTTTAGACACCTGCGATTGTTCTTAGTAGTAAATAAAGTACATCTGGGTTGGCGTGGATGATGGTATAAATTTATCCAAGAATGAATGATTTGTTTTGTCAGCCATTGTTTAATCAATTATTCAATGTATTATGAAAGTGGCAATTTCGGGATACCGGGGTCTTATTGGAAAGAAGCTGGAGAGTGAGCTATCGAAAGCAGGGCATGATATTTTGAGGCTTGAACGTTCTCTGCTTTATGACTATTCGCAGGAACAACTTGCACTCCGGTTGAAAGGGGCAGATGCAGTTGTGCATCTGTCTGGGGCTCCCATCATTAAGCGGTGGACTGCTTCCAATCGAAAGGTAATGTTCGACAGCCGGATTGTTACGACCCGCAACATTGCAGGAGCCATCAATAAATTATCGCCCGAAGAACGTCCAAAGGTAATGGTAACGGCATCGGCGATTGGCTTATACAAACCTGATCGACTCCATACCGAAGAGAGTCGTGATTATGCAGGCCATTTTGCGGCCCGGTTAATAATTGACTGGGAGGCTGCCAATGGTAATTTGCCGAAAGGTGTCAGAAATGTGATTTTCAGAATTGGTTTGGTTCTCGATCGCGAGGCCGAATTGATAAAAAAACTGAAACTTCCTTTTCTTCTCTTTGCCGGTGGTCCGATTGGACGGGGCAGACAACCATTTCCGTTTATTCATTTGAATGACGTAACTGCCGCAATGGAATGGGCCATCATTCAGCCTGAAGTAAAGGGAGTATATAATTTAACTGCCCCGGAACAGGTAAACAATGCAAGATTCTCGACCGAGTTGGGCAAAAGACTGCACAGGCCTTCATGGTTTCCTGTGCCCCGGTTTCCGTTAAGACTTCTATACGGACAAGCAGCACAGCTGGTATACGAAAGTCCTGCGGTCGAGCCTGACCGATTGCTTCGCGAAAATTTTACTTTTTCATACCCAACGCTCGATGGGGCGATGGATCAGATTTTTGAATCGAAATAATGGTTAGAGTCGGCTTCTAAGCTTTGAAAACTCTTCAACCAACAGTTTTGGAAGCCGGTCGCCATATTGCACATACGACTCATCTATAAGTTTGCACTCCTCTTCCCACTGGTCACTGTTGACTTCAAGCAGTTCGGGTAGGCTTTGAGCGACCTCCTCTATGCCCTCAAGATTCATATCGCGGATATGGGGAACATACCCGATGGGTGTTTGCTCTGCGTCGATCTTATTGAGACACCGGTTGAAGATCCACTCGAGTACCCTGATATTGTCGCCATAGCCCGGCCAAAGCCACTTCCCTTCGCTGCTTTTACGGAACCAATTGACGTTAAAAATACGGGGCAACAACTCCTTATTGGGTGCCATAGTTCCCATATCGATCCAATGCTGAAAGTAATCGCCCATATGATAACCGCAGAAAGGAAGCATCGCAAACGGATCACGACGAACCCCGGCTTTCAGGCCAATTGCAGCTGCCGTAACTTCTGAGCCAACAATAGATCCCATAAAGACACCATGATTCCAATTATAAGCTTCGAAAACAAGGGGAACGGTGGTGGGTCTGCGTCCTCCAAAAAGAAAAGCAGAAATAGGAACACCGGCCGGGTTTTCCCATTCCGGATCGATGGCAGGGCATTGGGCAGCAGGTGCAGTAAATCGCGCATTGGGATGAGCTACCAATTCACCGGAAGCCGGGTCGTGCACCTTGTTTTTCCAGTTAATGGTGCCGGAAGGACAGTCGTGACCTATTCCTTCCCACCAAACATCACCATCGGGAGTTAAGCCAACATTGGTAAAGATGGCGTTCTCCTGCATACTCAGCATTGCATTGGGATTGGTCGCCATTGAAGTCATGGGCGCCACACCAAAGAATCCAGCCTCCGGATTAATAGCGTATAGTCGGCCATCGCTTCCAAATTTCATCCATGCAATATCGTCACCCACCGTTTCGACCTTCCATCCCGGAATCGAAGGAATTAACATGGCCAGATTGGTTTTACCACAAGCACTCGGAAATGCCGCAGCAGCATATATTTTTTTACCCTCGGGGTTGGTAATTCCCATAATCAGCATATGCTCGGCCATCCAGCCTTGCTGGCGGGCCATATAGGAGGCGATTCGCAGTGCAAAACATTTCTTTCCAAGCAACGCATTTCCGCCATAACCCGATCCGTACGACCATATTTCGCCGGTCTCAGGAAAATGGGAGATATATTTTTTTTCGATGGGAGCGCAAGGCCAGGCAACATCTTGCTGTCCGGCTTCCAGCGGTGCACCCACCGAGTGGATGGCCGGCACAAAATATCCATCGCTTCCAAGAACGTCAAGTACCGCTTGCCCCATTCTTGTCATGAGGCGCATATTTACCACCACATAAGCCGAATCGGTAAGTTCAACACCAATATGGGCAATATTGGAACCTAACGGCCCCATGCTGAAAGGAATAACATACATTGTTCTTCCACGCATCGACCCATTGTACAAGGCCCGCATGGTCTGCTTAAGTTCGTCAGGATTCTGCCAGTTGTTGGTTGGTCCTGCATCCTCCCTATGGCGGGTACTGATGAAGGTTCGGTCCTCAACGCGTGCTACATCAGAAGGGTCGCTCTGAAAGTAGTAGCTGTTTGGACGCTTTTCGGGGTTAAGTTTTACGGCCGAACCATTGGCAACCATTTCCTCAAGTAGCCGCTGACTCTCTTCCTCTGAACCGTTGCACCAGTATACCTCATTCGGCTGACAAAGTTCAACCCATTCATCAACCCAAGCCTTAAGTTTTTTGTGATTCGTCATAATGTATAGTTTCCATAAGGTTTAAAAACACAAAGCCGTCATTGTAAAAATGACAGCAACTGCCAGAGAAAATGGCTTTTTTCCCGACAACAGTTCAATGTTCCCGGCTTATTGGTTTAGTATAGCTTTTTCTCTGTATCACAAAGATAAACTTATCGACCGAAATAGAGATTGGATGTGAAGCCCTATTTTCCTGAATTATATCATTGAAAATATAAGCTTTATTGTATAATAATGTATAATTATCTATAGAATATTAACATAATAATTGCCGTATATTGCCATAGAAAATTATATACGCATGAGAAACTTCTTTGTACTCTGATAAGAAGTCTAATATGAAAAACAGAAAGCTGGATTGCTTGCTCTAACAACGAGGCAAATTACTGCCAGGCAAACACAAACCACTGAATATCGGCTAAATATTCAGCACAGGCCCCAACATAACTTTGGCCTATGAGCGGGGGTGGAAATGAGAGATTGTACTTTTTAGGTACTCCTTATCGAGATGGGTATAAATCTCTGTAGTAAGTATCGACTCATGTCCGAGCATCTCCTGAACGGCGCGCAGATCGGCACCACCGTTCACCAGATGGGTAGCAAAAGAGTGACGGAAAGTATGCGGACTGATTTTCTTCTGCAGCCCTACCTGAGCAGCGAGATTCTTAATGATGGTAAAAATCATTACCCTGCTTAACATTTTGCCTCGACGGTTGAGGAACAGAACGTTTTGATTATCCTTATTTACCGACAAACCTTTACGATATCCTTCAAGATAGGTGGTAATTTCGCGAATAGCGTTCTGGCTAATGGGAACCAAACGTTCCTTGCCGGCCTTGCCCTCAACCTTTAGATATCCCTGATCTAAATGCAGATTGGTAATCTTTATGTTTACTAACTCGGATACACGCAAACCACAACTGTAAAGGGTTTCGAGCATGGCCCGGTTGCGCTGGCCCTCAGGTTTGGCAATATCGACTGAATCGATGAGCAGGTCAATCTCCTCAATGCTAAGTACATCCGGGAGTTTCCTGCCAATTTTTGGAGATTCCAGCAACGATGTAGGATCATGCAGCATTCTTTCCTCAATAAGTAAAAACCGGAAGAACGATTTAATTCCTGAAATGGTGCGTGCCTGTGTTCGGGGACTAACTCCCTCATCGTTAAGCCACTCCACAAACTTCTTCAGATGCTGAAGTTTAACCTTTTCAGGGGTTATTTTTTGAAAATTGGCATCCAGAAATAAATTTAACTTATTGATATCGTTGATGTAAGCAGCTACAGAATTTTGAGACAACGATTTTTCCAGCCTCAAAAAATTCTCAAACCCCTTCTTCGTCTCAGACCATCTCATAAAAGTTGCTTTTTTGATTAAAAACGCTCAAAAAATCTTCGATCCTCTGCATCGAAAATTATTATACTTTTGATAAATATTACTAATTTCTTCTATTACCTTAACCTCGAAAGGATAAAAGTAGTTATTTAAAATAAAATTCAACATAAAAACATGAATATTCTCATAATTAACGGTCCAAACCTCAATCTTCTTGGCAAGCGAGAGCCCGGTATTTATGGCAACAAAGGATTTGAAACGCATTTGGAGCAGTTAAAACTAACCTATCCAACCGTTACATTCGAATATTTTCAATCCAATATTGAAGGAGAGTTAATTGATAAGCTGCATGCCTTTGGTTTTACAGGCACGGGTATTATTCTGAATGCCGGTGCCTATACCCACACATCGATTGCTTTGCGTGATGCCATTTCGGCCATCAGTATCCCTGTAGTAGAAGTTCATATCTCCAACACGCTAAGCCGTGAGGCGTTTCGTCATACCTCGGTAATTGGTCCGGTATGCAAGGGATGCATTATGGGTTTTGGACTACTTTCGTACAACCTGGCGGTGGAGAGTTTTATGGTTGCGGCAGAATATTAAACCCTGTTCATTGTAAACAATGGTTAACATACCCAACGATTGAAGTGGGTTCGCAGCATAATTATTTACTTTTGCACCATCCGAAAATTGACCATATATGAGATTGACCAAAATTGTTGCCAGCATTTCCGACCTGAATTGTGACGTTGAATTTATTCAAAAGCTGTTTGATGCCGGAATGAATGTAGCCAGGATCAATACAGCCCACATAACCACTGAGACAGCCCTTACCGTCATTCAAAACATTCGGAAAGTATCGAATAAAATAGCCATCCTTATCGACACCAAAGGTCCCGAGGTTCGCACCCAGCAGGTAACCGAACCTATTGTTGTAAAGAAAGGCGATATGCTTTTGGTTAGTGGTCAGTTTCAACAATCGAAAAACAACCAATTGCTGGTGAGCTACGCCCACATCCATGAGATGCTTGTCCCCGGCAATAGGATATTGATTGACGATGGAGATATCGAACTAACCGTTGTTTCGAACCAGCAGCATCTGGAGTGCAGGGTCGAAAACGATGGGATAATCAAAAACAATAAGAGTCTCAACGTTCCGGGGGTTACTTTTGAATTACCATCGGTAACCGAAAAAGACCGTCATTTCATTCTCTTTGCCATTGAGCAGAAACTCGATTTTATCGCCCACTCATTTGTCCGCAACAAAAAAGATGTCCTTGAAGTCCAGCAAATTCTCGACAACCATAACAGCCCCATCAAGATCATCGCCAAAATAGAGAATCTCGACGGAGTAAACAACATCGACGAGATACTCGACAAGGCGTATGGAATTATGATAGCCCGCGGAGATTTGGGGATAGAGATTGCTGCCGAAAAGCTGCCGGGTATACAGCGAAACCTTATCCGCAAAGCAATCGAGCGTATGCGACCGGTAATTGTAGCAACGCAAATGCTTCATAGCATGATTGAACATCCTCGCCCTACAAGAGCCGAAGTAAGTGACATTGCCAATGCAGTATTTTCGCGAACTGACGCACTGATGCTGAGTGGGGAAACCGCCTATGGAAAATTCCCTGTAGAAGCAGTAAAAACTATGGCGCGTATAGCCCGTGAGACTGAAATTTCGTACGACAACCGAAATGATGTAACCAAACCCGTCCTTAAAAATGACATTCAGGCCTATCTGGCCGAAGCTGCGATTAAGGCTTCCAATGAGCTTCCGGTAAGTTCTATAATTGCCACAACAACCACCGGAAAAACATCGCGGTACCTGGCCTCTTTCAGAGGCTCCTGCCCTGTGTTTGCCAAATGTCACTCCATGCGTGTAGTAAGGGAGATGGCCCTGTCCTATGGAGTCTTTCCGTCGTTTCTCGAAATCAAGAAGAATAAATTCAAAATTGAGAAAGCAGCTATTTCCTCTCTCCTTGCAAGCCACAGCATAGACCGCGACGATCTGATTATCTATGTGGGTGGTAGGTTTGGTGACGATGCCGGTGCGTCGTTTATCGAAATTTCGACCGTCGATAAGTTCAAGGTTGAACCCTGATCCACTGCTTCAACCAGTAAGTTTTATCTAAAATCGATCTCTTCTACCCTGGGATGGGCTGTTTTGCTGAAAACAAACTGGCCATCGTCGATGGCCTGATTGGTCCGGTAATCGTTTACATATATTCCGTAAAGGTTGCCATCTTTGCCGTGGGTAACCAGCGAATGAACCATGAGCGCATTTTTGTCGACACCTACCGTAATCTTTGTAAAGTCGCCCGATTTATCATCAGGAATGAGCTCCATATAGGCAATCTGCTTGCCGGCTACAGATTTCTCTTCTAAATAGGTATAGCTAAATCCCTCCTTGTAAACATTGAAAATCATAGATGGATCTATAACTCCCTGGCTATCGTCGCCGGCATTGGTTACCAGTACCTGATTTGCAGCCTCCATAAAATTCCAGACTGTTTTGCCATCCGAAAACACCTGCATACCCAAATCAGGCAATTTTACCTGATACTTGGCTCCTTTGAGCAGCAGCGACCCGGAATTCTTTTCATTAATTCCCATACGGTTGTTTTCCATGGTAAACAGGAAACTGGCCGAGAGTGTCTGAAAACTTTGCATTTTTTTGCTGGTTTGCTCCAGCATTTGCCTTGCCCTTTGATCACTCTGCGCAGAAAGCAGGGTAACCACCAACAATCCTACAACCAGTAAAAAAACTCTCTTCATCTAGTAATCGATTAATATTCTGACATTAAATTGTTTTTCCGGATCCGATAATCCTAACCAGGTCGGTCGGTTCAGAGATTGTTCAATAATTGTTCCAAACTATACTCATCCTGTATCAAAACCTGTCGGGCCTTGCTACCTTCGCTCGGACCCACAATGCCTGCTCTTTCAAGCTGATCCATTATGCGGCCGGCACGGTTGTAGCCTATCGATAATTTGCGCTGAATCATGGAGGTTGAACCCATTTGATTGCGCACTATCATTTGAGCAGCCTCATTGAACATTTCGTCACGGTTAGATAAATCGGTATCCAGCAGGCCATCGTCGCCATTTTCTACTTCGGGAAGTAAAAATGCGGTCGGGAATCCAGGCTGATCAGCAATAAACTGACAAATGGTCTCCACTTCGGGCGTATCGAGGAATGCGCATTGAACCCTCGACACGGTACTTCCACTTGAAATGAGCATATCGCCCTTTCCAATCAGCTGATTGGCGCCTGTGGCATCGAGAATGGTACGCGAATCGATCATAGAGGCCACTTTGAAGGCAATACGAGCCGGGAAGTTTGCCTTGATAACGCCTGTAATGATGTTGATGGAGGGTCGCTGTGTTGCAATAATCATGTGAATACCTACAGCGCGCGCAAGCTGGGCAATTCTGGCAATGGGCAGTTCAATCTCCTTACCAGCCGTCATGATTAGATCGGCAAACTCATCGATGATTACCACAATATAGGGAAGATAACGGTGTCCCTTATCCGGATTAAGTCTGCGCTTGACAAATTTTTCGTTGTACTCTTTTACATTTCGGGCGTGGGCCTTCTTTAGCAAGTCATACCGGCGGTCCATCTCTACAGTCAGACTGGCAAGGGTATGCTTCACCTTCTGTATATCGGTAATAATGGCATCATCGTCGTCGGGCAGTTTGGCAAGAAAATGTCGCTCTATGGAGGCATACAAATTGAGTTCGACCTTTTTGGGATCGACAAATACGAATTTAAGTTCCGATGGGTGCTTTTTATACAACAATGAGGCAATAATCACATTGAGGCCCACCGATTTACCCTGACCAGTTGCACCGGCAACCAGAATGTGAGGCATTTTAACCAGATCGAACATGAAGGTTTCGTTCGAGATGGTCTTACCCAGTACAATGGGCAGTTCGGCATCGGACTCCATAAACTTCTTGGAACTGAGAATGCTCTTCATCGAAACCACTTCCGGATTTTGGTTGGGAACCTCAATACCTATGGTCCCCCTTCCGGGTATGGGCGCAATAATTCGGATGCCAAGCGCAGCCAGGCTCAATGCAATATCGTCTTCGAGGTTTTTGATTTTGGCAATTCGAATGCCCGGTGCCGGCACAATCTCATAAAGAGTAATGGTGGGACCAATCGTTGCCCGAATTTTAGTAATCTCTATTTTATAGTGCCTGAGGGTATCAACAATTTTATTTTTGTTTGAAATCAACTCCTCGTTGCTCACCTCCGCTTTGCCGTATTGATGGTCGGAAAGCAAATCGAGCGTGGGTTTTCGGTAGTTAAAAAGTTCGAGTGTTGGATCGTAATCGGGCATTGTGCCATCGGGAACAAACTCCTCCTCCTCTTCTGTAGGCTCGATCTCTATTTCAAGCCCCTTGTCTTCGGGCAGTGCTACGGCATCAACTCCGGATACTTCAAAATTTTGATGTGCCAGGCTTACCTCATCCGAAAGATGTTCGTCGGGATCAAAAATGGCCTGCACCACATCTGAATCGTCGATAACCTTCGTAATGGCAGCTTCTGTAGGATATTCAGGCTCATCGTCGACCAAAAAACCGCCCAGAGGGTCGTTCTCGTCGACAAGCACTGCTGCCTTTTCTTTGGGCTTGAGTTTGGCTATCAACCAGGGAAGCGATGATTTAAAGGTTATTGTTGTAACGGTGAAGGCTGTCAGTAGAAGTAAAAGAAACGTACCCGCTTTACCCAAAAGGGAATTGAGCCAGATAGCAGACACAAAACCATAACGACCACCCGGGTAGAGAAAAGATCCCGCATCGCTTTTGGCAAATAAAAAACCAAGCATAACCGAAATCCAGAGTAAGCTTAGCACCGAAAATGTGACGTTACGGTATCCGTGTAAAGGTTTATATCCCAGCATCCGAAAGCCAAGCAGTCCGAGAAGGTATATAAAGAGATATGAACCAATGCCAAAGCCGCGGTTTATAAGCAGATCGGACAACCATGCCCCAGCTTTCCCTGCGTGATTTTCGACTTTAATCTCGGCATCCAGGAGCAACTCCCTGGCGGGGAGGTCGAATTTACTCTGATCGGCAGCACCCGTAAAAATAAAGGAGATAAACGCAATGGACATATAGAAGGTAAATACCAGCAGAATTACCCCTGCAGTAAACGAAAAACGGTAGTCTGTAAAAAAAGACCACCAGGGCTGCGTGGAGCCTCCTCTCTTTGCGTTACCTGATTTCTTGCGTGCATTTGTTACCATTTGACCAGTTTGACAGGGAATTTGGCACAAATGTAATGAATTTTATCCTTCGAAGCCGGCGACATTATGAGTTCGAAGGCCTGGCATACCGTGTAAATTATTAACTTACAGCACCCAAGCCAACAACCCTTCCTGTTCATAATTTCATGCAAAGAGCTTCGCAATCGTAGATACCATAATAAACATCAGTGTTTTTGTTCTATTCAATCGCTTACTTTGTAAAGAACAACCCGTTAAACGCTAAATTATGCGCAAACTTGCGGTTACTGCCCTGGGGGGAAATGCGCTGCTGCGTCAGGATGAGAAAGGAACCATCGAGGAACAGGAAAAGAATGCTGCCGAAACCATCGAAAACATGATCTTTCTGATAAAAGATGGTTACGATCTGGTGATTACCCATGGAAATGGACCGCAGGTTGGGAACATTTTGATGCGCAACGAGGCAGGCGAATTACTGTTTCAGATTGCACCTATGCCACTCGATATTTGTGTTGCCGACTCGCAGGGAGGCATAGGGTATATGATTGAAAGAATGTTAAGGAATGTCCTGCACCGGCACGGCATCGACCGGCATGTAGTTACCTTAGTGAATATGGTGGTAGTAGACCCCCTTGATCCGGCCTTTGAGAATCCGGTGAAGGGCATCGGGAAAATATACAGCAAGGAAGAGGCCGACAAAATTTCCGGCAGCCGGAACTGGATCTTCAAACCCTCCGGAAAGTCAGGCGGTGGGTACCGAAGGGTTGTGGCTTCGCCGGAACCGCGCAATGTACTTAACCATACCCTCATCGGCCATCTTGCACGTCAGGGCAATATTGTAATTGCAGCGGGCGGAGGTGGAATACCCGTCTATTACGACGAACAGGGCGACATCAGAACCGTTGATGCAGTAATAGACAAAGATGTGGCATCGGCCATGCTGGCTACCCAGATCGGCGCCGATGAGCTCTATATTCTTACCGATGTTCCGTTCATTTTTAAAGACTTTGGATCTCCGAAACAGGAGAAACTGGAATTTCTCGACTACCACGATGCTTTAAACTATCTCAATGCCGGCACTTTTGGAGAGGGGTCTATGGCTCCCAAAATCAGAGCCTGCCTGCAATTTATTGCCAGTGGGGGAAAAAAGAGTGTAATCACAGAAGCTCGTAAACTGGAAGACAAGAGATTCGGTTCAAAGATTACACTCCACTACGAATAGTAACTGGAATTATTATTAAAAAAGAGACCAATGACGATCGACCTGAGAAACCGCCATTTTTTAAAACTACTCGATTTTACGCCTGAGGAGATACGTTACCTGCTTCAACTTTCGGCCGCACTTAAAACGGCCAAGAAAGCAGGAACCGAACAACCGGAGTTAAGCGGTAAAAACATTGCCCTTATCTTCGAAAAAAGCTCCACCCGCACACGATGCGCTTTTGAAGTCGCGGCCTTCGACCAGGGTGCAAGCATTACCTATCTGGGTCCGTCGGGCTCACAGATTGGTCATAAGGAGTCAATGAAGGACACTGCACGGGTATTGGGACGCATGTACGATGCCATCGAATACCGGGGATACGGACAATCGGTAGTGGAAGAATTGGCTGCCTATTCAGGCGTACCTGTATGGAACGGACTCACCAATGAGTTTCATCCCACACAGATACTTGCCGATTTGCTGACCATGCAGGAGCACAGCACCAAACCACTCGACCAGTTAAAGCTCTGTTATCTGGGAGATGCCCGCAACAACATGGGAAATTCCCTGATGGTGGGTTCGGCGAAAATGGGTATCGATTTTCGGGCGGGTGCACCTGCCGCCTGTCAGCCCGATGAAGCATTGCAAGTCCAATGCCGAGAGATTGCAGCCCAAACCGGTGCAAAAATTACCATTACCGATGATGTAGCAACGGCAGTAAATGATTGTGACTTTATCTACACCGATGTATGGGTTTCGATGGGTGAGCCCGACCATGTCTGGGAGGAACGCATCAGACTGTTACTTCCCTATCAGGTGAACAGTCAGGTAATGGAATTAACAAAAAATCCCGATACCAAATTCCTGCATTGCTTACCCGCCTTTCACAACCGGGAAACCCGACTGGGAGAAGAGATCTTCCAGAAATTTGGCATCGAAGCGATGGAGGTTACCGAAGATGTTTTCGAGAGTCCTGCCTCCGTGGTATGGGATCAGGCCGAAAACAGACTCCACACCATAAAAGCTGTAATGGTGGCAACTCTTGGCAAGACTACGAATGACTAAAAAGGCATTGCGAACAAAATATTAGTAGCGACAAGAATGCTTTTCTTAATTTTTTACAGAAAAAATTAACTTTTACTTTCAATTTCGTATAGCAATTGATTTTAATTTTTACTTTTGCCGCAAAACAGAGCTATACGCAATGAAGATATTTTCCGCATACATTCATATTCTGGTGGTCGTTATTCTAAGCAGCAGCTGAGAAGGGCTAAACCTGTGTGTGGAAGTTAAAACACAACGGCCTTTCTCAATAAAGAGGAAGGCTTTTTTATTAAAACCATTTTTTAGGCATGAAAATTTCGTTACGTAGCAATACCTCAACACAAGGGCGCAGGATGGCAGGAGCACGCAGTTTATGGCGCGCCAACGGAATGAAGGAGGAGAACTTTGGAAAGCCTGTGATTGCAGTTGTGAACTCATTTACCCAGTTTGTACCAGGGCATATGCACCTCCATCCGGTGGGGCAACAGATTAAGGCGCTCATCGAAAAACATGGATGCTTTGCTGCAGAGTTCAATACGATTGCTGTAGACGACGGGATTGCAATGGGGCACGATGGGATGTTATACTCTCTGCCATCGCGCGATGTTATTGCCGATTCAGTAGAGTATATGATTAATGCACATACTGTTGACGCAATGGTTTGCATAAGCAACTGCGACAAAATTACACCAGGCATGTTAATGGCAGCCATGAGGCTGAATATACCGGCTGTTTTTGTCTCTGGAGGGCCCATGGAGGCAGGCGAAATCGACGGCAAAATGTACGATCTGGTGGATGCCATGGTTATGGCTGCCGACCAGTCGGTTTCAGATGAACAACTATCAATCATTGAGCAAAAGGCCTGTCCTACCTGTGGTTCATGCAGTGGAATGTTCACCGCCAACAGTATGAACTGTCTGGCCGAAGCTATCGGACTGGCGCTTCCCGGTAATGGGACCATTGTAGCTACACATGGCAACCGAAAGCTGCTGTTCGAAGAGGCCGCCGAGAGAATTGTTGCAGCCACCAAAGCCTATTATTACGAAGGCGACGAATCGGTACTACCCCGAAATATTGCCACAAAGGCGTCGTTCGAGAACGCAATGAAACTCGACATCGCCATGGGGGGATCAACCAATACCGTTTTGCACCTGCTGGCCATTGCATGGGAGGCAGGTGTTGATTTTACGATGCATGATATCGACCGCTTGTCGCGTTCCACGCCAAACCTCTGTAAAGTTGCCCCCAACTCTCACTATCACATTCAGGACGTGAATCGTGCCGGTGGCATTTTGGGCATATTGGGCGAGATGGACCGGGCCGGACTGCTCGACACTTCGGTGAGCAGGATCGATAGAAAAACACTGGCAACTGCGCTTGATGAATACGACGTTATGCGCAAGACTTCAACAAGCGACGCTGTAAGACGCTATCTCTCGGCTCCAGGGGGTGGCCGCAATCTGGTAATGGGATCGCAGAACAGTACCTATAAGGAGCTCGATACCGATCGGGAAAAAGGATGCATCAGAAACATCGACCATGCATACAGCCTCGATGGCGGACTGGCAGTATTATACGGCAATATTGCCGAAAACGGCTGTATCGTTAAAACCGCCGGCGTAGATCCCTCTGTTTACACATTCAAAGGTATAGCAAGAGTTTATAACTCACAGGATGATGCCGTAAATGCAATTCTTGGCGATGAGATTCAGGCCGGACATGTAGTGGTTATCCGATACGAAGGTCCAAAAGGCGGGCCCGGCATGCAGGAGATGCTCTACCCTACCTCCTATCTTAAGGCCGTAAAACTCGATAAGCAGTGTGCACTAATTACCGATGGCCGTTTTTCGGGGGGTACCTCTGGATTATCAATCGGGCACATCTCACCCGAGGCAGCTTCGGGTGGTGCTATCGGACTAATAGAGAATGACGATACAATAGAGATCGATATCCTCGCGAGGCGCATCCAGCTTATGGTTTCAGACGAAGAATTGCTGCGCAGAAGAAATGCCGAAGATGCAAAAGGGAAAGAGGGATGGCAGGCCGGAATACGCAAAAGAAAAGTTTCAAAAGCGCTGCGGGCTTATGCCAGCATGGTCTCTTCGGCCGACCTGGGAGCAATTAGATTGATAGATTAACCCTTTACTGCACAATAAGATATATATAAAAACCGCTGATATAAGTAACATTCGCTATTACACAACATCAGGCGGAGAAATAAGGAGTAGTTATTTAAATAATTATAGAGATGAACAAGGAACCAATTAAAGTATCAGGCTCAGAAGCGGTAATCCTTTCCTTGCTGGAAGAGGGAGTTGAGATTATTTTCGGGTATCCGGGCGGAGCGATTATGCCCATTTATGATGCCCTATACGACTATGACAAAAAAATCAAGCACATTCTGACGCGCCACGAGCAGGGGGCAGCCCATGCTGCTGAAGGATATGCCAAAATAACCGGAAGGGCTGGCGTCTGTTTTGCCACCTCCGGACCAGGAGCAACCAATTTAGTGACCGGAATTGCCGATGCCATGATCGACTCCATACCTATGGTCTGTATTACAGGTCAGGTAGCATCGCCCCTTTTGGGCACCGATGCCTTTCAGGAGTCGGATGTTCTGGGTATTTCGATGCCGATTACCAAATGGAACTACCAGGTAACCACAGCCGAGGAGATTCCTGAAGCGATAGCTCAGGCATTCTTCATCGCTCAAACAGGTCGTCCGGGTCCGGTTCTGATTGATATTACCAAGGATGCACAATTTGGGGAGCTCGAGTTTTCCTATAAAAAATGTCGAAAAATCAGGAGCTATGTGCCCGAATCGCCTGTAGATCCATTTAAGGTAAAAGCCGCTGCCGAACTGATTGACGCCGCAAAGAAACCACTTTTGCTTTTTGGACAGGGAGTTATTATTTCCCATGCCGAAGCCGAATTGAAAGCATTTGTTGAAAAAACCGGAATTCCTGCAGCCTGGACCCTGTTGGGTCTGTCGGCAATGCCCACCGACCACCCCTTAAATGTTGGGATGCTTGGTATGCACGGTAATTATGGACCGAATGTAAAAACCAATGATGCCGACCTTATCATTGCTGTTGGAATGCGGTTCGACGACCGGGTGACCGGCAAGGTCTCGACATATGCACGCGATGCTAAAATTGTGCATCTCGATATCGACAGTGCCGAAATGAACAAAATCATCAAAGCTGATGTAGCGGTGTTGGGCGATGCCAAAAAATCGCTCAAAATGCTCACAGAAAATGTAAAGCCCAATCAGCACACCGAGTGGCTTGCTAAGTTTCATCGCGATTACGACCTGGAGTACACCAAGGTTATTGAAAAGGATTTATACCCCGATAAAGAGGGTCTCACTATGGGGGAATCTATCAGAATCATTTCTGAAAAAACCAACCATGAAGCCATCCTGGTTACCGACGTCGGGCAGCATCAGATGGCTGCTGCCAGGTATTTTAAATTCAAACATTCGCGCAGCTTTGTGAGCAGTGGTGGATTGGGAACTATGGGATACGGGCTGCCGGCAGCGATGGGCGCTCAGCTTGCAGCACCCGAAAGAACCGTGGTAACCATGATCGGCGATGGTGGATTTCAGATGACCATTCAGGAGCTCGGAACAATTGCCCAAAATAAATTGCCCGTTAAGATAGTTTTGCTCAACAACAACTTCCTTGGCATGGTGCGGCAATGGCAGCAACTGTTTTTCGAAAAAAGATACTCGTTTACAGAACTAATCAACCCTGATTTTCTGATGATCGCCAAAGGATTTGGAATCGAGGGACAAAAGGTTACGCAACGTGAAAACCTTGAACAGGCGATTCAGGAGATGGTTGACTTCGACGGGCCTTATCTGCTCGAGGTGGTGGTAGAAAAGGAGGACAATGTTTTTCCGATGGTACCCGCAGGGGCTTCGGTTTCACAAATTATTCTCGAACCCTGACCCAACAGCGTGCTTATGCAAATCCATCAGATTAAGAAAAATAAACAGCTACATACAACCCAAAAATAAAATAAAGGAAGGTCAGGCCAGCCAAAGCGTTGTACTGATATCTGCCGCTAAAATAAACGCGATATGAAGCAAGAATTTAATATTACTGTTTTCTCCGAAAACCACATCGGTTTGCTTACCCGAATTACCATAGTGTTTACGCGACGTAAGATCAACATCGAGAGTCTTACCGTATCCCAATCGGCCATTCAGGGAATTTATAAATTTACCATTGTAGTAAAAACCACTGAGGATACCGTTCAGAAAGTAGTAGGGCAAATCGAGAAGATTGTTGATGTGCTCAAGGCGTTTTATCACTCGAACGAAGAGATGATCTATCAGGAGATAGCATTGTATAAAGTTCCAACGGAGGCGCTTTATGAAGGCAATCAGATTGAACAGATTATCAGAGATTCGGGGGCACGCATTCTTGAGATTACCCGCGACTATACCGTAATTGAGAAAACCGGTCATAAAAACGAAACCCAGACACTGTTCGAACAGCTGAATCAATTCAACGTACTTCAGTTTATTCGCTCAGGAAGGGTTGCCCTTACGCGCGATCCGATTGAACGGCTTTCAGAGTTCCTCAAAGAGCGCGATGCATTTCTCGACAGTCTTGACTAATCGCACTAAGATTTGCACTAATTTAATTCACATAACAATTTAGCTTACACATAATTTAAAGACAATGGCAAAAATCAATTTTGGCGGGGTTACCGAAGAAGTGGTACTCCGCGAGGAGTTTCCCCTCGAGAAAGCCCGCGAAGTACTTAAAAAAGAAGTAATTGCAGTAATCGGCTATGGAGTACAGGGACCGGGGCAGAGCCTCAACCTGCGCGACAATGGATTCAATGTAATCATCGGGCAACGAAAAAACTCCAAAACCTGGGACAAGGCTGTAGCCGATGGTTGGGAACCGGGCAAAACCTTATTCGAAATAGAAGAGGCTTGTCAGAAAGCTACCATTATCCAGTATCTGCTTTCTGATGCTGCACAAATAGCGATGTGGCCTACCGTACAAAAACACCTTACCGCAGGGAAAGCACTCTATTTCTCGCATGGATTTGGCATTACCTATAAGGAACGGACCGGCATTGTGCCTCCGGCCGATGTAGACGTGATTCTGGTTGCACCAAAAGGATCGGGCACCAGTCTGAGGCGTTTGTTTGTTGATGGCAAAGGCCTCAACTCCAGCTATGCCATATTCCAGGATGCCACTGGCAGAGCCAAAGAGCGGGTTATCGCTTTGGGCATAGGAGTGGGATCCGGATATCTTTTCGAAACCACCTTTAAACGCGAAGTGTTTTCAGATTTAACCGGAGAACGGGGTACTCTTATGGGAGCCATTCAGGGGATCTTTGCTGCACAGTATGAGACCCTCAGATCAAACGGACACACACCTTCCGAAGCCTTCAACGAAACGGTCGAAGAACTAACCCAAAGCCTGATGCCTCTTGTTGCAGAAAATGGAATGGATTGGATGTATGCCAATTGCTCAACCACTGCACAGAGAGGGGCACTCGACTGGTGGAAAAAATTCCGCGATGCCACCAAACCGGTATTTGAAGAACTTTATAGTGAAGTCGCCAAAGGCAACGAAGCACAGCGGTCGATCGACACCAACAGCAAAGCCGATTACCGGGTAGGACTCGATGCCGAGCTGACCGAACTTCGCGATTCGGAGATGTGGAGAGCAGGTGAAGCTGTACGCAAATTGCGACCCGGAAAATAGTCGATACATTCATTTGACTAAAAAGAAATCAGACATACCATCGAAGGCCCGTAGGAGAATGATCCAACGGGCCTTTGGGTTAAAATCGAGTGAATATTAAAATTTCGGAAAATTGACGCTGTTTTACTTTCATTTAAAAAATTAATTGTCATATTTGCATCAAAATTGAAAGTTTAGATGAGAACATTGAGCAACATTACCATTCTGGGTATTATTCTAATCCTCTGGATAGAGAAGTGAGAATGGTCTGTTGTTAAAAAGATATAATAGGTGCAAAATAGCCATTCTCACAGCAAGAGGATGGCTTTTTTAATGCAGCAAAAAATTGAACACATTATGAGCGACAAACTGTACATTTTCGACACTACCCTGCGCGACGGAGAACAGGTTCCCGGCTGCCAGCTTAACACCATTGAAAAGATCGAAGTAGCGAAGGCTCTTGAGGAGCTAGGGGTTGACGTTATCGAAGCCGGATTTCCGATCTCCAGTCCGGGCGATTTTGAATCGGTGGTCGAAATTTCAAAAGCGGTTACCTGGCCTACCATTTGTGCCCTGACCCGCGCAGTTGAAAAAGATATCGATGCTGCTGCCGAAGCGCTGAAATATGCCAAAAGAGGACGTATACATACGGGCATAGGCACTTCGTACCACCATATTCACTACAAACTCAATTCAAACCCGGATGAGATTTTACAGCGCGCTGTAGCGGCGGTGAAGTACGCGAAGAAATATGTCGAAGATGTAGAATTCTACGCCGAAGATGCCGGTCGCAGCGACAATGAATACCTCGCTCGGGTTATAGAGGCCGTTATTAAAGCGGGAGCAACGGTGGTAAACATTCCGGATACTACCGGCTATACCCTGCCATACGAGTATGGCGAAAAAATAAAATATCTGGTGAACAATGTTCGGGGTATAGAAAAGGCAATCATCTCCACCCATTGCCACAACGATCTCGGAATGGCTACTGCCAATACGATTGCCGGTGTTATGAATGGAGCAAGACAGGTTGAAGTAACCATTAACGGTATTGGCGAACGGGCAGGAAACACCTCGCTTGAAGAGGTAGTGATGATCCTGAAAAGTCGTTATCAGGTGATTAATATCGACACCAACATTAACACCCAGAACATCTATCGCACCAGCCGTCTGGTTTCTACCCTTATGAACATGCCGGTACAACCCAATAAGGCGATTGTAGGAAGAAATGCTTTCGCACACTCATCGGGCATTCATCAGGATGGGGTATTAAAGAATCGGGAGAACTACGAGATAATGGACCCCAAAGATGTGGGCATCAACGAATCTTCAATTCTGCTTACTGCCCGGAGCGGCAGGGCTGCTTTGAACCACCGCCTCGAATTACTGGGATTTAAGCTCGATAAGCCCAAACTTGATCAGGTATACGATGAATTCCTGAAGCTTGCCGATAAGAAGAAGGAGATTCGCGACGACGATATTGCACTGCTTGTGGGTGATGTGACACGCCAGGAACGACGTATAAAACTTGATTTCCTTCAGGTTGTATCGGGCAAGACTCTGGTACCGCTGGCCACAGTGAGGCTCGATATTTCGGGTGAAAAGTTCAATGCAACGGCATCAGGAAACGGACCGGTAGATGCAGCCATCAAAGCTGTAAAACAGATCATCCACCGCCAGGTAGTCCTGGAAGAGTTTCTGATTCAGGCTATTACCCGGGGAAGCGACGATGTAGGCAAAGTGCATATGCAGATAAAATTCGACCATAACATCTACCACGGTTTTGGAGCCAACACCGATATCATTACCGCCTCGGTGGAGGCATTTCTAGATGCCATCAACAAACTCCCGGTGGGTTGATGCTTTTCTGAAAATGAAAATTTGTAAAAAACATCCATACAACCAACGACTATTTTAAAGCATTTATGACAGGAAAAACTCTCTTTGATAAAATCTGGGACAGCCATGTGGTCGACCAGATTCCCGGTGGCCCCGATGTGCTGTACATCGACAGGCATCTCGTACATGAGGTTACCAGTCCGGTAGCCTTTCTGGGACTCGAAAATCGCGGCCTCAAGGTTTTCAGGCCCGAAAATACCATTGCCACTCCCGACCATAATGTACCGACCATCAATCAGCACATGACCATCCAGGAGGAGCTGTCGAGATTTCAGGTCGACACGCTTACCCGTAACTGCGAGAAGCACAACATTCAGCTTTGCGGTCTCAACCATCCGTGGCACGGTATAGTGCATGTAATTGGGCCAGAGTTGGGGATTACCCAGCCAGGTCGCACGATTGTTTGTGGCGACAGTCATACAAGCACCCATGGTGCATTTGGGGCAGTTGCATTTGGCATTGGAACTTCAGAGGTTGAAATGGTGCTGGCGAGTCAGTGCATTTTACAACCCAAACCAAAACGAATGCGTATTTCGGTCGAAGGTGAATTGAAGCATGCTGTTACTGCAAAAGACATTGCACTCTATATCATTTCAAAAATCAGCACCAGTGGTGGTACCGGTCATTTTATTGAATATGCCGGATCTGCCATCCGGAGTCTGAGTATGGAAGGACGCCTTACGCTATGCAATATGAGTATCGAGAGTGGGGCCAGGGGAGGTTTGATTGCTCCCGACGAAACAACCTTTACCTATATGGAGGGTCGTGAATATGCTCCCAAAGGGGATGCATGGGACAAAGCCCTCGCCTACTGGAAGAGCCTCTATTCCGACAACGATGCCCAATTTGATAAGGAGTATCATTTCGATGCCGCCGATATTGAACCGATGATAACCTATGGCACCAATCCGGGCATGGGAACCGGTGTTACACAGTCGATTCCTCAGGATAGCAACCTTGAGGGAAGCGACAAACTTACCTACCAGAAATCCCTTGATTATATGGGATACCAGGCAGGTGACAAATTGCTGGGCAAAGCGATCGACTATGTGTTTGTAGGCAGTTGCACCAACGGACGTATTGAAGACCTTAGAGCCTTTGCCAACTTCATAAAAGGCAAAAAGAAGGCCCCATCGGTAACAGCCTGGATAGTACCAGGTTCAAAACAGGTAGAGAGCGTTGCCCGTCAAGAGGGTATTGTAGATATTTTGGAGGAGGCCGGATTCCTACTTCGCCAACCCGGCTGCTCAGCATGCCTTGCCATGAACGACGACAAGATCCCAGAGGGTAAATATGCCGTATCAACCTCAAACAGAAACTTCGAAGGTCGTCAGGGACCGGGAGCAAGAACCCTGCTTGCCAGTCCGCTCACCGCTGCCGCAGCCGCCATTACCGGCGTAATTACCGACCCTCGTACCTTAATGGAAGCATAGAACCCCAACATTAAAAGAAGAAAAATAGTTATGGCTTACGATAAATTTACAACCATAGTATCAACGGCAGTGCCACTGCCCATAGAAAATGTCGATACCGACCAGATCATCCCTGCCCGATTTTTGAAGGCAGTGGAAAGAAAGGGTTTCGGAGATAACCTTTTCCGCGATTGGCGCTACGACCGAAACAATCAGCCTCGGGCCGACTTTGTGCTCAACAACCCTACCTACACCGGGAAAATTTTAATAGGTGGGAAAAATTTCGGCAGTGGATCGAGCAGGGAACACGCTATCTGGGCCCTTTACGATTATGGATTACGGGTTGTGGTTAGCAGCTTTTTCGCCGATATTTTTAAAAATAACGCCCTTAACAACGGATTGCTCCCGGTGGTGGTTACCCCCGGTTTTTTACAGCAACTCTTCGAAACCATTGAAGCCAATCCGAAAGCAGAATTCAAGGTTGATCTCGAAAATCAAACCTTTACCAATCTGACTACAGGCAACTCTGAAGGTTTCGACATCAACAGCTACAAAAAACACTGTCTTATTAACGGCCTCGATGATATTGACTATTTGGTTACGCTAAAGGATAAAATCGCCGAATTTGAAAAAGAACGGTTATGACTGGACATAAAATAGCGGTCGACAGCAACTGCATCACCATCATGGACACCACCCTGCGCGATGGAGAACAAACCTCGGGGGTGTCGTTCAGCGACAGCGAAAAGCTGAGCATGGCCAAAATCATGATTGAAGATGTGAACATCGACCGTATTGAAATTGCTTCGGCCAGGGTTTCGGAAGGAGAATTTCAGGGAGCCAAGAAGATTCTCGACTGGGCCAATGCCAAAGGATATGGACACCGGTTCGAGATTCTGGGATTTGTAGATGGTGACATATCGCTCAACTGGATCAAAAATGTGGGAGGGCAAGTGGTTAATCTACTCTGCAAAGGCTCCCACAAACATGTAACCGAACAGCTTAGAAAAACTCCGGAAGAACACCTCAGCGACATACGCAAAGTGGTGGCCAGGGCCCGGGAAATGAACATCTCGGTGAACGTCTATCTCGAAGATTGGTCGAATGGAATGCGACACTCCAAAGAGTATGTCCATTTTATGGTGTCGAATCTAAAAAATGAGCCTGTAGAGCGGATTATGTTGCCCGATACCCTTGGAATTCTTGATCCAGACGAGACCTATGACTTCTGTCGGGAAATGATTGAGACATACCCGGGCGTTACTTTCGACTTTCACGCACACAACGATTACGACCTTGCCATAGCGAACGTTTTTCATGCCATCAAGGCCGGTATACGCTGTGTTCATACTACCGTAAATGGCTTGGGAGAAAGGGCAGGTAACGCCCCGCTGTCGAGTGTTATTGCCACGGTTAAGGATCACCTTAAAATGGAGGTAAATGTACGGGAAGATATGCTCAACCGCATCTCAAAAGTGGTTGAATCGTTCTCGGGGCTCCGAATTCCGGCCAACAAACCGCTGATTGGAGAATTTGTATTTACTCAATGTAGTGGAATACATGCCGACGGCGACAATAAAAACAATCTCTATTTTAATGAGCTGTTGCCCGAGCGATTTGGCAGGGTTCGCAAGTATGCACTGGGTAAGACGTCGGGAAAAGCCAATATCAAGAAAAATCTCGAAGATCTGGGCATTGATCTGGATCCCGAATCGCTGAAAAAGGTTACCGACCGTATCATCGAATTGGGCGACAGAAAAGAGAATGTAACGGCCGAGGATCTTCCCTACATCGTTGCAGATGTTCTGAGCAGCGAGATGATTGAAGAGCGGATCAAACTGGTCAACTATTCCATTACTCATGCACTTGGACTTCGACCGGTTGCTTCACTGAGCATTGAAATTGGGGAAACGGTATATCAGGAGTGGGAATCGGGTGATGGCCAGTACGATGCATTCGTTCGTGCCCTGCGCAAAATATACAAGAAATTAAACCGGCACTTCCCCTATTTAGTCGATTATTCAGTGACCATTCCTCCCGGCGGGAAGACCGACGCCCTTGTGGAGACGGTTATAACCTGGCAAAATGGCCGTGAGTTTAAAACCCGCGGACTTGATCCCGACCAAACGGCATCGGCCATTAAAGCGACGGTTAAGATGCTCAATATCATAGAGAACGACCTCACAAAACAGTCCAGTAATTCATAATTAATCACATTCCGGTGCCTCCGGAACAGTTTATAAAGCAGATTTTACCCATGAACCTGAATATTGCAGTATTGCCCGGCGACGGGATTGGACCTGAAATCATAGATCAGGCATTGAAAGTGGTAACAGCAGTTGCCCGTAAATATCAACACACCTTTGAACACCGCTTTGGGCTTACCGGAGCAGTTGCCATTGATGCTACCGGCGATCCCTATCCCGAAGCGACCCATCAACTCTGCATGGAGTCTGACGCAGTGCTCTTTGGTGCCATTGGCGATCCCAGATTCGACAACAACCCCAAAGCGCCGGTGCGGCCAGAACAAGGCTTGTTAAGAATGCGGAAACAATTGGGTTTGTATGCCAACATCCGACCAGTAGAAACCTTTGAAAGTCTGTTGCACAAGTCGCCGCTGCGCCGCGATCTGGTTGAAGGAGCCAATTTTGTGTGCATCAGGGAACTAACCGGTGGAATCTACTTTGGAGAGAAGGGCAGAAAAGACAACGGGGATACTGCCTTTGACACCTGCACTTACACCCGTGCCGAAGTTGAGCGCATTCTAAAACTTGCCTATGAATTTGCAGGCAAGAGAAACAAGCGGCTAACGGTAGTAGATAAAGCAAATGTACTGGAAAGCTCACGCTTATGGAGGGAAGTTGCTCAGGAGATGGCGCCGGGATATCCCGACATTGAGACCGATTATATGTTTGTTGACAATGCCGCCATGCAAATTATACAATGGCCACGAAAATTTGACGTGATGGTAACCGAGAACATGTTCGGCGACATACTCACAGATGAGGCAAGTGTAATTACAGGTTCCTTAGGGCTGCTGCCCTCGGCATCGATTGGCATTCACACCTCGGTATTCGAACCTATACACGGATCCTACCCACAGGCAGCCGGAAAAAATATTGCCAACCCAATCGCCACCATCCTTTCGGCAGCCATGATGTTCGAATATGCATTCAACCTGATTGAGGAGGGAGCAGTCATACGGCGAGCCGTTGCGGCATCACTCAACGAAGGCATTGTAACCATTGATATTGCCGAAGGGAAGGCCTATTCAACTTCAGAGGTAGGCGACTGGATTGCAGCCTGGATAGAACAACATGGATAATCTGAGGTGTCGGTGGCTACCCCTTTAATTTTAGGTAAAAGCTTACATAAAAGTCGTTATACCGAATGGTCGCTCAATTGAGGCGACCATTCTTGTTTACAGAATTGTTGAATTGGTCCTGGCAGATTAAAACAGACTATCTTTGTCGATAAAGTAAAAGGGAATTTCCCTTCGGGGTATAAGTTATTAAAAAGCACAGTTATGGGATATTTCCCTCAAATAAAAGATATTGCCGCAGCCAGAATGAATCTTAAGGGGGTTGTGGAAGCTTCACCTCTCCAGGAAAACCTCAACCTCAGTGAACGCTATGGTGCGACCATTCTGCTGAAACGAGAAGATCTGCTTCCGGTGCGTTCCTATAAACTTCGTGGTGCCTATAACAAAATCGTAGGTCTCAGCCGCAGCGAATGCACTGCAGGAGTTGTCTGTGCCAGTGCTGGCAATCATGCACAGGGAGTTGCATACGCTTGCCGCATGCTTGGAATCCACGGACGAATTTATATGCCGGCCACCACCCCAAAACAGAAAATCACACAAGTTAGAATGTTTGGCAAGGAGAACGTTGAGATTATTCTTACAGGCGACACCTTCGACGCATCGAATGCGGCTGCGCTTTCCGACAGTCAATCTTCGGGTCGGTGCTTTATACACCCCTTTAACGATCCGCAAATCATCGAAGGCCAGGGTACGGTTGGAATGGAGATTTTGGAACAATCAGAGGGCCCCATCGATTATATGTTTGTTCCGGTGGGTGGTGGTGGCTTGATTTCAGGATTGGGAGCATGGGTGAAAGCCATGAGTCCCGGCACGCAAATTATAGGAGTTGAGCCGGAAGGGGCCCCCTCTATGACCCGGGCGCTCGAAGCGGGTATGGTGGTTTCGCTCGACGAGATCGATAAGTTTGTGGATGGTGCTGCTGTGCAAAAAGTGGGCGAGCTTAATTTCGCCATCGGACAGAAAGTAATCGACCAGATGGTGCTGGTTCCTGAAGGCAAAATATGCACCAAAATTCTTGAGCTGTACAACCAGGATGCTATAGTAGTTGAGCCAGCCGGAGCCCTTGCAATTGCAGCCCTTGATTTTTACAAAGAACAGATCAAAGGGAAAACTGTAGTTTGTATTGTATCGGGAAGCAACAACGACATCACCCGAACAGAGGAGATGAAAGAGCGTTCGCTGCTTTACGAAGGTTTAAAACACTATTTCATTGTAAGATTTCCTCAAAGAGCAGGGGCACTTCGAATATTTACTGACCAGGTATTGGGGCCCAACGATGACATCACTTTTTTTGAATACCGTAAAAAGACCAGCCGCGAAAACGGACCTGCCGTAATTGGGATAGAATTGCAAAATAAGGAGGATTTTGCCGGACTCATCGAACGGCTCGAAGCGTATGAATTTGTCTATGAGTATCTGAATGAAAAACCGGATCTATTCAGCTTTCTGATCTGATGGGACCAACAAGCGCCGAAAACAATCTGACTATAGTGATTTAAACCAGTCCTGAAAATATTCTCCTATCCAGGGCACTGTTTTCATTTCTCCATTGATGGCCCATATGAGGCTCATAATCCAAAACACAAACAATACGAGACCTGCTACCGCAGAAATAAGGTTGCCAATCAGGGGTACCACATTGAACATCGAAAAAGCGAAACCGGCTATCATAATTCCAAGTACCTGACGGATATAGAAACTGGCCAGCTCCTCCTTCTCATTCATATTCACCAGCAGCGAAATGATCCAACCAATCAGAAAAAGATGGGCGACAATGGCTTTAACTTTTGCATTCATAGTCTCTGTTTTTTAGATTAATCATACCAAATGTACGGAATATACCCCAGAAACAAAGTGAAAATCAAGCGTTAAATTAGAGTGAGCTGTCGATACGCGATTCATGATAAATTAGACTCAACGAGCCACAACAGTATGTTTGGGTTAAGCTAAGTGCCTTGGCATCAGACAAAAAACAAGGCCACCCCAGCCACAGCAATGGATGCACCTATGATCTCCTTCCAGTTGGGACGCTCTCCGAAAATAAGGATAGCGGGAGGAATTATCAGTACAGGAACAATGGCCATGATGGTCGCTGCGATGCCAGCCTGTGTATGCTGAATGGCAATTAATGAGAAGGAGACTCCCAAAAATGGTCCAAATACCGAACCCAGTGCAATCCGCTTCATGGCAGGAAGATGTGCAACAGCCCGGGCTACCTTGTGCCAGCGCTGCGTGACAAAGATAATGACCGTAAAACCAACAAGACCCGCAATCACTCTGATTTGGGAACTGGCAAACGGGTCGTAATCGCCCATCCCTTTCTTACTTAAAACCAGCCCCACGGCCTGGCCAACCGCACCACCAAATGCAAGGAGAATGCCTTTGATGGAATAAGCGGAAGTAAGCAGAGGCAGACGGGTACTGCCATTCGATTTTTGGCGTTTGAGTATAACCAGGCTGATGCCACTGATGGTAATGGCCATCCCCAGCCAGTTCATAGGAGTGAGAACTTCACCGAGTACAAGCCATCCGATGAGCGCAGTTATTGGCGGAGTAAACGACATAATAAGCATTGAAACTCTTGCCCCTACCACAACAAAGGCTTGAAAAAGCATGAGATCTCCGAGCACAAAACCGATAAGACCCGATAAACCGAGCCATAACCAGCGCTCCAATCCGGCATCGACCGGCACAAAACTGCCACGCGTAAATTTTAGATAGATGGCATAGATAAAAAAAGCCAGCACCAACCTTATTAAATTCACAGAAAGGGAGCCTACCTTTTTGCCTGCCGATTCAAAAGACATACTGGTAACCGTCCAGAATACAGCGGTCAACAGCGCTGCCAGTTCTCCGATGTAGCTCACTTGAGGCCCTCCATATCGCTAAGATGCAAATCGAGTGCCCGAACCGAAATCAGTATTTCACGAACGGAAAGGGTTAGCGAGGCAATCAACAGCAGAAGTGCAATGCCAAAGATGATTTCGGCCGAGGTTTGATATTCGACATAAATCAGGAACATACAGATTACGCAGAGCAACAGGCTGGAGATGCCGAGTACCTGCATAGACCGGGTCAGGTAAAGCCTTGCCCGCAGGTTGTTTATTTGGCCAAGGAGCAGTTTGTTGGGATCGTCTTTGAACTTGGCGTGAAGATTTCGAATAATGTTCGCATAGGCCAGGAAACGATTGGTGTAGGCAAGCAGTATCAGCGAAATGGCCGAAAATAGCAGCGCAGGTGTTGTTAGGGTAAGCTGTTCCATGGAGTGATGATTGCCAGTAGATTTGTTGCAAAAGTATACAAAAGTAGCACCTACGGTACTCGTATACAGCTTTACAATAAAAACAGGGATATTAAGGGTGGTAAACTCCTTCCATTAATATCCCTGAAGTATGCCGTTGACAATTGACTTGTAAGTCGTTGCCAATGGAAATGCTTTTAATAAAGCAACCTAATCCAGCAGCTCTGCAATTTTTTCACGCAGGGCCTCTTCACGCAGATTACGGGCAACAATTCTGCCTTCTCTGTCGAGCAGAAAGCTGGCCGGAATAGCATTTACACCATAAAGCCCGGCAGCCTCATTTTGCCAATATTTCAGATCCGATACGTGCGGCCAGGTCAGTTTATCGTCATCAATGGCTTGCAGCCAATCTTCGCGTGAACGGTCGAGTGATACCCCAAACACACCAAAACCCTTTGCATTGTAGTCGTTGAAAACAGCCACAATATTTGGGTTCTCCATCCTACAGGGACCGCACCATGCTGCCCAGAAGTCAACCAGGGTATATTCGTTCAGCACATAAATATCCGACAACTTCACCATGTTTCCATCCGGATCGGCTTGTTCGAAATCGGGAGCAATATTTCCAATGGCCAGTTTTTTCAGTTTCTCTACCCGTTCAACCATACTTTGAATAATGGGAACCTGCATTAGTTTTGGATCCAATTGAGATAGCATTCCATCGATTTCAACCGGATCTTTGCCCTGCTCTACCTGTTGCATGAGCATAGGGACAATCCACGAAGAGGGATTGCTGCGGATGTAGTTCACCATTTTGGTTTCCTGCTCATCGAAGATAGCCCGGACCTCTTCCATAATTTTACCAGCCTCGGGGTCACCCTGCTGCAGAGCAGCCTGATACTCCTGGTATCGTGCCATTCCACGATCGCTGTCGGCATCGAGTTCCGATTTAAGAGCGAAATATTCGGCGTTTACGGCAGAACCGGTTATATCAATATTCCGCATATCCATTGTGGAACCGGTAATTTTCATGGAGGTATTCTCGAGGAACAGCATCGCCCGCTGGCTATTGTTATCGGCGCGCAAATAATAAATATCGGGGAAATCTACACTACCCTTTAAAACAGCCACACCATTTTCAACAAATGCTGAATCAATGGTCACAAAATTACCGCCACTGCGTGTTTCAAGCACAATCAGTCGATCGGCGCCCTCAAGCGTAACCTCAATTTTATATCCTTTATCGGAGCCACAACCCCAGATTATGGCAAACATCAAAACCAAAAACAGATTCTTTTTCATTCTAATAATCTATCGATTAAACATTAAATTTTTTGCGAAGGTAGTAAATCTGTTGTTTTAAATAAAAGACTCCTTAATATTTAACCCACAGTTCATTTACTACAACCATCCCAGACTTTCGGTTAATAATACAGTTAATTCCAAAATTCGGTTAACCGGCTCAAGATTCAGATAAAATCCTATACATAGATGCCTAAAAATGGCTGAAATGAAGTTTTGAAGAGATTAGAGTTTGCATGTTCACTGTCGAAAAATAAAACTTGCAGCCATTGAGAAATGAGCTACAAAATACTTTCTGGCCAGAAATTGCAATTTGACCAACAGGTGTAACATTTGTTCAAAATCGAAACATGTCTGAAAACAGGGCAATTTAGGATATCCCTTTGCAACATAGGTTAAAAAGTATGAACAATAATTAACCCCGGCAGCGCAGGTTTCGGGATAAATTTGTGACACTAAAATCAAAGAATGATCTAAATATAAAACTTTATGGGAACTAAGAAACTTACCTATTTATTAACGATGCTGTTTTCGGCTTTCGTTTTTGTCCACACAGCTGTGGCACAGGAGTTCACTGTTTCTGGCTCAGTAACTGAGGCCGGGACTTCGGAACCTCTGCCAGGAATTTCAATTGTTATTAAAGGTACAACTACCGGTACCACCACAAACTTCGATGGTCTATACAACCTTCGCGTAAACAGCGGACAGATCCTCGTATTCAGTTATATTGGGTATAAAACTCAGGAATTTGTTGTAACCGGCAACCAGACCCTCAACGTCCGGATGGAAGTTGAAACCGAGTCGCTTGATGAGGTAATTGTAGTGGGTTACGGTTCGGTAAGAAAAAGAGATGTTACCGGATCGGTGGCTTCCGTAAAACCAGAGGATTTCAACACCGGTGTAACCACATCCCCAAGCGACCTGATTCAGGGGAAAGTTTCAGGGTTAATGATTACCAATTCAAGCGGTGATCCAGGGGCCAATTCAACCATCCGTATTAGGGGTAACTCTTCAGTGCGCTCAGGGAATGATCCTTTGATTGTAGTAGATGGAGTGCCGCTGGCTGGAGGGAATATTTCTTCAGGAGTTGATCTCCCGGGAATTGGCAACTCCGATGCCAGAAACCCGCTCAACTTTATCAACCCGAACGACATTGCCAGTATCGATGTTCTCAAGGATGCATCTGCCACGGCTATTTACGGGTCCAGAGGGGCCAATGGTGTAATTATCATCACCACCAAAAAAGGAACCAGAGGAAGGACCCACGTCGATTACAATAGCTCTTTCAGCACTGGAACCATTGCGCGCAAAATTCCACTATTCTCAACCGCTGAATTTTCAGAAAGAACAACAGCCGACAATAGACTAGGAGCAGATGTAAATGGATTTGACACCATTCTGCGAAACAGTTTTTCTCAATCGCACAATGTTGCGATGCGAGGAGGTAGCGATGACCTAATTTACCGCCTTTCTCTTAGCTCACAGGACCAGCAGGGAATTATTAAAGATTCCGGACTTCAGAAATATACCGCCAACCTCACTGCAACCCATGAATTCCTCAACGACCGGTTAATCGTGGATGCCAATATTATTGTATCGTCGATTACCGACAATCACGTGCCCATCTCAAACGATATAGGCTTCGAAGGCAACCTTATGAGTGCTGCCCTTAACTGGAACCCCACCCGGGCTTTGTACAAACCCGATGGCAGCATTAATCAGTTCTCGCTGAGCGACCCCAACCCTCTGGCACTGCTTGCCTATGTCGACGACAACTCCAAAACTATGCGTATTCTGAACAACTTTGCGGTAACTTTCAAACTTACCAACCAGTTGAATTATAAATTGAACGTAGGTATCGACAATACCAGCTCAACCCGCGAAACGGAACTATCCAACCTTCTTTACCGCCAAAACATCTTAGGCCGCGGTTATGCCAATGTATCGGATCTTAAAACCAGCAGTCAACTTTACGAACACACCCTAAATTATAACAATACCTTTAGTGAAAATTTCCGCTTCGAAGGTTTACTCGGATACTCATACCAGGTATTCGAACGTTCAGGCAGGGGTGTATCCGGACGTGACTTCGCCTACAACGAAGTTAGCTACATTAACCAGCTTCAGGCGATTTCTCAGGAGACCAGAAGTGTCTATTCTTGGGCCGATCCCTCCAATGAACTTCAGTCATTCTTTGGGAGAATAAATTTAAGCCTGTACGACAAACTGCTTTTAACAGCTACTATGCGTGCCGACGGATCGAGCAAATTTGGTGTTAACAACAAATATGGCTACTTCCCGTCAATGGCTGCAGCCTACCGTCTTTCAGACGAGAGTTTTGTTCCCGAAATTTTCGATGACCTAAAGGTACGTGTTGGCTGGGGTATGACTGGAAACCAGGAGTTCCCGGCAGGCGCCTCGCAGGAGCAATACAGCATCACCCGCGATGGTCTGACCCGCTCGCAGTTTGACAATCCAGACCTTCGCTGGGAAACCTCAACTACCTACAATGCCGGTGTTGATTTTATGTTGCTCGACAGCCGCATTTCGGGATCGGTGGAATATTTCAATAAAACTACTGTTGACTTGCTCTTCAATGCTGATGCTGCTCTGCCAGGACCCTCGGGAACCCGCAGATGGCAGAATCTTGATGCAAGTGTAATCAACAAAGGAGTTGAACTTTCGTTGAACGCCACCCTGGTTAATGGTCGTGATTTTACATGGGATTTTGGTGGCAATGTAAGCTTCCTCGAAAACCTCCTCGATAATTTCAGTGGTGTAGTTGAAACAGGAGCTCTGCATGGTCAGGGTATGACCGGAACTACCGTACAACGTTTTGCCAACGGATATCCGCTTAACGTTTTTTACACCCTCGATTTCAAAGGACTTGATGCCAACGGTCTGGGAATATACAGTGACCAGAAAGAATATCTTGGTGACCCCAACCCAAAAACCATTCTGGGATTGAATACCCGTTTGACTTTCAAACAATTCGACTTGAGTGCCAATCTAAACGGAGCATTCGGACACTACATTTATAACAATACATTTACCAGTGTTTTGGTAGCCAGTAACCCATCCAAAGGAAGAAACTCATCGCCACTTTCGACATTCCCCAACGAGTCGGACGACAATGCCATCAAAGCATCAAGTCGCTATCTCGAAAAGGGTGATTACCTGCGTATGCAAAATATGACCCTTGGGTACAATGTTAAATCGGCTCCCCTCTTCTTCTCATCTATGAGGTTTTCGGTAACTGGTCAGAACTTGTTTGTGATTACCAACTTTAATGGTTTCGACCCTGAAGTCAATGTTAACAAAGCAGTT
Organism: Prolixibacteraceae bacterium UBA6162; assembly: GCA_002428215.1. The sequence goes on along the minus strand of DIUI01000067.1, from coordinate 81,246 downwards.
GCAGGAGTACCTTCCTACGGTATCGAATACATCCCCTATCCTACTGCACGGGTCTTTACCTTTGGACTTAACGCATCATTTTAAAACCAACAGAAAACTATAGAATCATGAAAAATATGACCAGAATATTTGCAGTAGCCTTACTAACCCTTGTGGGAGTAAGCGCCTGTACCAACCTCGACGAGTCGTTCAAAGACAGGCTCACCCTCGATCAAGTAGAGGCATTGACATCTGGAAGTGAAGGGGCAGATGTTTCGGCACTTCTTAATGAAGCATATCTTAAATTGCGTGACCTTCAAACACAGGATTTGATCTATGCAACATCAGAACACACATCGGATGTGGTAATGGGACCTACACGTGGTGGCGACTGGGACGACAACGGAATGTGGCGAGCTATGCACCAGCATGCCTGGGATCCAGATCATGCTCTGGTTGGCAATACATTCCGCAGTTTAGCATCCGGTCTTTTTGCAGCCATTGACCTTTTACAATTTAATCCCAACCCACAGCAGGCTGCCGAAGCACGCTTTCTGAGGGCATTGCATGTATTCTTCCTTACCGACGGATGGGGACAAGTACCCATGCGCGAACCGGGAGCACCGCTTTCAGAAGTTCCAACTGTGATGTCGAGCAGCGAAGCCATCAACTTTGTTATCTCAGAGCTGAATGCAATTATGTCATCACTTCCAGCTAATGGGCCTGCTCATCAGGCAACTCAGAACGCAGCGCATGCCCTTCTGGCGAAAGCATATCTTAACAAGGCTGTGTTTGAAAGCGATGATCGTCAGAACTTCACCTTCAATGCTGCCGATATGCAGCAGGTAATACAGCACGCTGATGCAATTACCGCCTCCGGTAAATATGCCCTCGAAGCCAACTACTACAAAAACTTCAGCCACGACAATGAATCCTCATCTGAGATGATTTTCTCGTCGCAGAATATTGGCGGAATTGCAGCAGGAAATGTTAGGGGACGCTGGATGGCAGTACTTCACTACAACCAGGTTCCTTCAGGTTGGAATGGCTTTACTACCATCGCCGATTTTTACAATAAATTCGAGGCCAACGATCAGCGCCGACAGGCTGAAGTTCCACTGCTTAAACAGCAGACTGGACTTATGGCTGGGTTCCTTGCCGGACAGCAATATGACAAAGATGGTAATCAAGTGCTCGACCGTAGAGGTAGACCACTTGTTTTCACCCTCGAAAGTCCCATTATTTCAAGTGGCGAATTGCTAGAGAATAGTGGTATACGTCCAATGAAATATATTCCCAATATGGAACAGGAAGAGGTTCCCAATAACGACTATGCTATTTTCCGTTATGCCGACGTACTGCTGATGAAAGCCGAAGCATTGCTTAGAACCAACAACGCCAGCCAGGCGCTCAGCATAGTGAACCAATTGCGCAGCGTTAGGGGGGCAAGCCCTCTCTCAACTATCAATCTTGATGTAATGGTGGATGAACGCGGTCGTGAATTATGGGGCGAACACTGGAGAAGAAATGATTTGGTCCGCTTTGGAAAATTCCTGAATGCCTGGAATGAGAAACCGGCATCGGATCCAAAATATCTGCTATTCCCCTTCCCATCGTCGCAAATTGTAGCCAACCCCAACCTGAATCAAAATCCGGGTTACTAATTAACCTTGGTAGACTATAACCTAATTTAGTGGTAGTTAAACAGAGAGTATTATAATTTCAATGCTCTTTCGAAGGCTGCTGAAGATAATACTTCAGCAGCCTTTTTTCTAACCATGACTGTTTTTATAGATAGTCCCTCAATACAATAATCTTTTAAATATTTATATTTGTTGATCGAAAATTCAACAAACTAACCAAATTCCTTTTGATAATCCAGGTAGGGAAAGCCGGCGAATTTTTGTCTTTAGTATATCTTAAAAGTGGCAATTCAGCAATTATCTATATTTGCTGTGTGTGAAACTTTTATCAGTTTTCGGCCTTTTTGCTATCGTTTAAAAATGGGGAAATATGAACCTAAAATTTTCGGCACTGCGTCGGCATTATACCCCGTCGTTTCTGATACTACTAATAGTACTTTTCATTGGTTGTACCCAAAAATCTCAACCTGTTAATGAGAATAGTCTTTTCAGACAAGTCCTTCCTGCCGAGAGTGGCATTGATTTCGAAAATAACATCGTCAATGAGCAGGACTTTAACATATTCCTTTACCGAAATTTCTATAATGGAGGGGGTGTTGCCATTGGCGACATAAATAACGATGGTTTGGTGGACCTCTACCTGACCTCCAATATGGGAAGCAACAAATTATATCTGAACGAAGGAGATTTCAACTTCAAAGATATTACCGAAATGGCAGGCGTCGGGGGTACACATGCCTGGTCGACTGGTGTAGTTCTGGTAGATATCAATGGCGACGGATTGCTGGATATTTATGTTACGAATGCCGGCAATGTTGCCGGTGATGATCAGAAAAATGAATTATTCATTAACCAGGGCAACCTCACTTTTACCGAAGAGGCCGCCGAATACGGTCTTGCCGACAGCGGATTTACAACCCATGCGGCGTTTTTCGATTATGATGGTGACGGAGATTTGGATGTATACATCCTCAACAACAGTTTTATTCCGGTAAACAGTCTTGGCTATTCCAACAAACGGGAACTGCGAAGCGAAGACTGGGATCTGCCCGAAATGTTTCGGGGAGGAGGAGACCGATTGCTCAGAAATGACAACGGAATCTTTGTGGATGTTAGTGAGCAGGCGGGCATATATGGAAGCCTGATTGGATTTGGACTTGGAGTTACCATTGGAGATATCAACAACGATATGTTGCCCGATATCTACGTGTCCAACGACTTTTATGAACGCGATTACCTCTATATCAACCAGGGCGATGGAACTTTTAAAGAGGAGATTAAATCGTGGGTAGGCCATATGAGCCTGTCATCGATGGGTGCCGACATGGCCGATATCAACAACGATGGACTTCCAGAAATATTTGTCACCGATATGTTGCCTGAAAGCGATGAGCGCCTCAAAAACACCAGTGAATTTGAGCGGTTCGATATATATAACCTAAAAGTTAACCGCGACTTCTACCATCAGTACATGCAAAACACCCTTCAACTCAACAATGGCAACCAGACTTTCTCCGAAATTGCCTTTTACAGTGGTGTAGCTGCTACCGACTGGAGCTGGGGAGCATTGATGTTCGATATGGACAATGATGGATACCGCGATATTTATGTTTCGAATGGAATATACCACGATCTCACCAACCAGGACTTTATCGATTTTTTTGCCAACGAAATTATTCAGCGAATGATTCTTACCGGCAAGAAAGAGGAGATTGACTCAATAATACACAGAATGCCAAGCACACCAGTGCCCAACTATGCCTTCAGAAATAATCGCGACCTCACCTTTACCAATATGGCCGAAGATTGGGGTCTGGCAATTCCCAGCTTCTCTAATGGTGCAGCTTATGGAGATCTCAACAACGACGGAGATCTCGATTTGGTAGTTAACAATGTTAACCAACCGCTTTTTGTTTTCCGGAATATGACCCAGGAGAAAAATCCCACTCATTTCCTTCAGGTTGTGCTTGAAGGAAAAGCCCCCAACACATTTGGCATTGGTAGTGTGGTTCAGGTATATTACAACGGGCAAATTAACCGACAGGAACTAATTACCTCCAGGGGATTTCAGTCGTCGGTCGACTTTAAACTTCACTTCGGACTGGGGAGTGTTGAAATGGTTGATTCGGTTGAGGTTATCTGGCCTGACCGGCGTCGCCAGGTACTGCACAACGTAGAATCCAATCAGATTTTGAGGCTTACTATTGCTGATGCCAACAGCATATTCTATCCACCCTCTCAGCTCCTGAAAAAACCGAAGTTCACGAAGATTTCACATGACCTTGAACCCCATACCGAGAACAGCTACATAGATTTCGACTATGAAGCGCTGATACCGCGTATGCTTTCACGTGAAGGACCTGCAATTGCCATAGCCGATGTTAATGGCGATGGCCGGGACGACTTATTTGTGGGGGGTGCCACAGGGCAGCCCGGACAGCTCTATCTCCAAAATGCAGCGGGCCGTTTCGCACCTCTGAAGAATGAATTTCTGGAGCGCGACTGGGAATTTGAAGATACATATGCACTCTTCTTTGATGCCAATGGAAACGGGTACCCCGACCTATATGTGGGTTCCGGAGGAAATGATAAGGATAGCTACTCGGCATTATTGAACGACCGTCTGTACCTTAATGATGGCCGGGGAAACTTCAGTAGCTCATCAGGTTCTGTTCCCGACTTCCGGTACAATACATCGGTAGTTGCACCCTACGATTTCGATGGAGATGGTGATATCGACTTGTTTGTTGGCAGTCTTGGGGTTTCGCGCATTTACGGAGTACAGCCCCGCCATTATCTACTCGAAAACGACGGTGACGGCAAATTTACGGATGTGACCGAATCGAAAGCCTTCCGTTTTAAGGATCTTGGTATGGTAACTGATGCCATTTGGCAGGATATGGATGGCGATGGGCTTCACGATCTGTTTGTCACTGGACACTGGATGGCCCCTACCCTATTCCTCAACACCGGCCGAAGGCTTACACTCACTGAAACCAACCTCAGCAATCTTACAGGATGGTGGAACGCAGTGGAAGCCGCCGATATCAACGGAAATGGCAAACCCGACCTTATCTTGGGGAACTATGGACTGAACTCAATCTACAAAACCAGTCATGAAACCCCCGCACGAATGTATGTAAACGATTTCGATGAAAATGGGACCATTGAGCAAATCCTTACCCGACATCAAAATGGGCGTGACATACCGGTTCCTTTAAAGAAAGAGCTGCTTCAACAATTGGTTTCGCTAAAGAAGGAGAACCTCAGCTATGCGGTTTACGCTACACGGTCGGTACAGGATCTGATTCCCCGCGCCATTCTCGAAAGATCAATGTTGCGTGAGGCTGTTATATTTGAAAGCATGATTGCTTATCAGGTAGGTGATCTGAGTTTTAAAGCCATCCCATTGCCTGCATCAATTCAGTTTTCGCAGGTAAACGATATACGGGTAACTACCGATGATTACGGAAAACCGACGCAGATTATGATGGCCGGAAATGATACCGGCTATAAACCCCAATTTGGTCGGCAGGACGCAGCCATTTTTCAAATCCTCGACGTCACACCCAATGGATTGCAAACCAACCATGAACATGGTATTACAGGGTGGGAAACTGCCCGCAATATAAACTTTCTGAAAATTGGTCACCAAAAACATCTTATCTTAGGTATCAACAATGGTAAACCACTCATTTTTAGCTTTGAGTAACCCAATGCTTCGAACTATCGCTTTCACAGGTTTGCTTTTGGTGGCATCCTGTAACCGTTTGGACCAAAACAGCATGTTTGCAGTGCGCCATGCAACCGATTTGGGGATAGATTTCATAAATGCCATTGAAGATGGTCCCGATGTAAACATTCTCGATTACCTCTACTTTTACAACGGAGGGGGCATTGCTGTGGGTGACATTAACGACGACGGACTCCCAGATCTCTTCTTCACCGGTAATCTTACATCTAATGCCTTGTTCCTGAATCTTGGCAATATGCAGTTTAGAAATATAACTGCCGAAGCCGGGGTGCAAGGAAACGCCACATGGAACAGCGGAGTAGCTATGGCCGATGTTAATGGTAATGGTCTGCTCGATATATATGTCCTTGCAGTAGTAGGTATCAACGGCTTTGAGGGTCATAATGAACTCTATATCAACAATGGTGATGGCACCTTTACGGAGTCATCAAAACAATATGGACTCGATATTGATAGCTATGCTGTTGCGGCCGCTTTTTTCGATTATGACAAAGATGGCGACCTCGATCTCTTTTTGCTCAATATGGCAGTACATACTCCCGAATCGTATGGACCAGCCGAATTGCGGCACATACGACGATTCGCTTCGGGCGACATGTTGCTTGAAAACCGCGATGGATACTTTGTCGATGTGAGCGAACAAGCGGGAATACACAGCGGAATTATTGGCTATGGGTTGGGATTGGGAATTGCTGATTTCAACAATGATGGGTGGGATGATATTTACGTAAGCAACGACTTTCATGAAGACGACTATCTCTATATAAACAATGGAGACGGTACTTTTACCGAAAGCTTGAAAACGCACTTTACTATGTCGAGCCGCTTTTCAATGGGCAACGATATAGCCGATATCAACAACGACGGGTTCATGGACCTAATTACACTGGATATGCTTCCAGAAGAGGAGAGTGTGCTAAAAGCATCGGCTGGCGACGACAACATCGACCTTCAAACCCGCAGGTCACGCTTGGGTTATCATCCGCAATACTCCCGCAATATGCTGCAGATTAATCAATCGGGTGAATTTTTTCTCGAAACAGCCCTATTTAGTGGTGTAGCTGCAACCGACTGGAGCTGGGCGGCTCTTTTTGCCGATTTTGACCAGGATGGTTTTTCAGATCTGTTTATATCAACCGGTATACATAAACGGCCCAACGATTTAGACTATATAAAATTTATCTCAGACGGCCAGATCAGGTCAAAGCTCGACAACACCAATCTTATTGACCACCAAGCCTTGGAAGCAATGCCTTCAGGAGCCCTTCACAACTACATTTTTAAGGGAGATGGAACACGTTTCGTAAATAAATCGGGAGAATGGTTACCTTTCGACAAACAGCGTACTTCAGGAGCAGTTTATGCCGACCTCGATGGGGATGGAGATCTGGATATTATCACTACCAATTATAACGAAGCTCCTGTTATTTATGAGAACATTGGCAACCATATTGGACAACATTTAAAGGTCAATCTCACTTACCGCGATAAAAATCCTTTCGGTATTGGAAGCCGAATAATCGTTTACCAGGGGGGAAAGATTCAACATCGGCAACTTCACACCACACGTGGATTTCAGTCGACTGTTGAACCCACAATCCATTTTGGTTTGGGGGAAATTAACGGTGCAGACTCATTGCTTGTTGTTTGGCCAGATGACACATGGCAGAAGATTGAAGACATATCCGCAGGTCAGATGAACATTGTCTATCGGCCACAAGGTGATAGTTTCAATTGGAATAGATTTAAGCCAGCCGGAAGAGCGTGGTTTGCCTCACAGCACAGCAGTAGCATTCTTCCAAATGTTCGACATATTGAGAACAGCTACGAAGACTTTCACCGTGAAAAGCTAATCCCTTATAAAATTTCGGCAGAAGGTCCGGGGATTGCAATTGGTGATATTACCGGCAATGGGTTTGACGATTTTTACCTGGGTGGTTCGAAACATCACCATGGTCGTCTCTTTCTTCAGGATGCCAATGGCTTTAAGGAAAAAACAATACCCGCTTTTTTGAACGATGCCGTTTTTGAGGATGTTGATGCGCATTTCTGCGATTTTAATGGTGATGGGTTTCCAGACCTACTCGTGGTGTCGGCAGGTGGAGAGTTTTTTGGCCAGATGCCACAACTCAAAGACCGAATCTACGTGAACGATGGAAAAGGAAATTTCACGCGCGACGAAACTGCAATCCCAGACTATTTTGAAAATGGCAGTGTTGCCAGAATAGCCGACTTTAACGGTGATGGTTATCCCGATATATTTATAGGTTCTCGGGCAGTTTCCTATCGCTTTGGAGACCTCCCTTCATCGGTTTTGCTCATAAACGATGGCATGGGAAGCTTTAGCCTGAGTGAACAGCCTGCTTTGTATAAGGCAGGTATGGTGACCGATGCTCTATGGCAAGATTTTAACAATGACGGGCTTCCCGACTTGTTGCTGGTAGGCGAATGGATGGCCCCCCGGTTTCTGATCAACGTTGGAGGTATATTGACCGACAGAACTTCCAGCTACATGACTCAATCGCTTAATGGGTTATGGCGCAGTGTGGCTTTATTCGATATAGATGGTGACGGCAACTCAGAAATACTTCTTGGAAACTGGGGACTCAATTCAAAATTCAAAGCTTCAGAGCGATTTCCGCTTAAAATGTACTTCAGTGATTTCGATGGTGACGGCCAAACCGAAACCGTGGTAGCCATAGAAAAATATGGACGCTACTACCCAATAAACGGGAAGGATGAAATCGACAGTCAGCTTGAAAGCCTTACCCGTCGAAAGTTTGTCTACTATCGCGATTTTGCCGGTAAAACCATATCTGAGATTATTGATCCTGAACTGCTTAGAATGGCTACATTATACGAAGTAACAACGCTAGCCTCGGGCTATCTCAAGTGGAAAAACGACCAATTCCATTTCGAAACATTTGATGACCCGCTGCAATTGGCTCCGATAAATCAGATGCTTGCTAATGATTTTAATGGAAACGGAGTAAACGACCTTCTCATAAGTGGCAATTTTCTGGGAGTTGCACCTTATCATGGCCGACTGGCAGCCAATCCGGGAATTGTAATGGACGGGGCTAAATCGTCGATAACACCTGCTCCAACCGGCCTCAATTTTTCACAAAAAGAGATCCGCTTTACCGGTATCATAACTATTGCCGGGAAACCCCATCTTTTAGTAGCGCCCAACAACGATTCACTTATGTTTTTCCAGTTTGCCAACCCCAATGGGAAAAGCACAGCAGATGCACCTCATCTTTAGTTTTTACCAATTATGAAATTTAAATCCATATTCTTACAAACCGGTATCCTGCGCAATGCAGCATTGTTAACGCTCTTGTCCTTCATAGTGTCATGTGGGCAAAAAAACAATGAGTCCATCAACATTACTGCCAATGATTTGCATTTGGCAATGCAAAAACTTACGGATATAATGGTGCACGATATTTTTTCTCCTCCTCAAGCATCCCGTGCCTACCTCTATCCGGTGATGGCTGCATACGAAATTGGGCAACAATCCGACGCTCGATATCAATCGCTGCATGGGCAAGCCAACGATTTTCCCATTTTACAGCCTATTCCGGACGACAGCGATACAGATGCACAATTGGCAGCAATGATTGCCTTTCTGGAGGTAAGCCGAAAGCTGGTTTTTTCGGAAGATATGCTCACAAAATACCGCGACTCACTCTATCAGGAGTGGAGTCACCAAAATCGAAAAGTATTTCAGGCATCCAAAGCATATGCAGAAAGCGCACTTCAACCAATAAACGAATGGATTGACAGCGATTACTATCTGCAAACGCGGACTTTGCCTAAATACAGTGTCGACTTGAATGAGCCATGGCGCTGGCAGCCAACACCACCAGGCTATATGGATGGCATAGATCCCCATTGGATGCTGATCAGAACCGTAGCACTGGACTCTGCAGCCCAATTCCGGCCCGAACCCCATCCACAATTTTCCTTAGAAAAAGATAGCAGGTTTTACGAAGAGTTGATAGAAGTGTACGAAGCAAATCTTCGGGCTAGGTCATTGGGCGATGAATCGTTTGAGGTTCAAATTGCACAGTTTTGGGACTGCAACCCCTATGTATCAGTACACCGGGGTCATATGCTGTTTGCCATAAAGAAGATAACTCCGGGAGGCCATTGGGTAGGGATTGGTAAACTTGCAGCAGAGAAGGCACAACTTGACTTTCAACAAACCCTCGAGGTCTATTTCTATACAACAGCTGCCATTTTCGACGGTTTCATCAGTTGTTGGGAGGAGAAATACAGCAGTAACCTTAGTCGACCCGAAACGCTTATCAATCAATTCATCGACGAAAGCTGGGAACCCCTGCTTCAAACCCCCCCTTTCCCTGAATACACTTCGGGTCACTCGGTTGTATCCGGTGCGGCTGCTGAAGTGCTTACCTATGTTTTGGGCGAAAATTTCGAATTCGACGATACGGTTGAAGTCCCATATGGCTTACCGGTGAGATCCTACACTTCCTTTAATCATGCAGCCGAAGAGGCTGCCATCAGCAGGCTTTACGGGGGAATCCACTACCGATCGGCCATCGACAACGGATCAAAACAGGGTCGGAATATTGGTCAACACGTTATTCAAACCATCCGGTTAAAAAAAGATTGAATCTTATAAAATCAATAGTCTATGAGACTAATTCTTTTATCAATATTGGGCATACTTCTGGGAATAGGCTATTACCTATTTGTGAAGCCATCAGACTATGTTGTTGTATTCACAGTCAGAGAATCAGCAGAAGTAGTGTCGCAGCATGCCTACTACTGGAACAACTGGAACCGAAAATTTATTGGCAACCGTATTTCAGTTATCGACGCCAAAAAGAACGACCGGTTCACCATGCGAATTGAGATACCTGATACCACTCTACGCCTTTTCTGGCGATTTTCAGGAATTAATGATTCATTAACCAGAATTATGGTGGGCGCTGCAGATCCAGACCGCAGACTTTTCAACCGTCTTACGGCACCATTTAAAGCGACCACTTTTAGAAACAGCATTATCTCAAATATGCTTGCATTCTCCGAATCTGCTCATAACCTGGCAGCGCGGCACTCCTACAATTTTGTAGGAAATGATTCATTGCAAAAAATTCCGGTTGTTTATGTGCCCTTTCGTAGCACTGCAAGACGAAAATCGGGTGAGATGATCGGAAATGTAATTGAGCTAAACCAATACGTAAAGGAGAACAATCTGGGACTTGATGGGCACCCCTTTATCATTGCAAGCTATAATGGGGGATTCCAGGATTCGATCGATTTCGAATTTTGTTTTCCTGTTGCACGTATCGATTCACTCCCGGAACATCCTTCTATACGGTTTCGGTTTATCGAAGCAGCCAGCACCTTAAAAGCAGACTATTATGGAAATTATGCTCTTTCCGATATGGCATGGTACCGGCTCATTGCAACAGCTAACGAAAGAAAAATACCTCATAGTGGGCAGATAAGGGAGATCTTCTTCAACGATCCTCATTCGGGAGGAAACGACCTGGAATGGAAAGCAGAAGTACACCTCATCCTGCGATGACCAATTGATACTTTTGCCCTATCACAAATTAACTTGCATTCAATTCTCCAACCCGTTTTTGTTCAATGTATTCACTGGGTGACATTTTGAACTGATTTCTAAAACAGCGTGTATAGTAACTCAAAGAATTGAATCCCACCTCAAAGGCAACTTCTGATATGGTTTTACCACTATTTGTCAGCAAATCGAGCGATCGTCGCAGTTTTACTGAAACTACAAATTCACTGATCGACATATCGGTGAGTTTTTTGATCTTCCGGTAAAGCTTCACCCTCGACATTCCCATCTGAGCAGCCAGGTCATCAACAGTAATTTCTTCTCCTCCAATGTTTTGCGCTATAATTTCATTCAACTGTGCAATAAATTTTTTGTCCAATCTACTAATGCCGTCTTCAGCAGCATTAAAAGTGAGTTGATCCCTGAAATGTTCCCGAATGCGAATCTGACTTTCGAGCAGATTGCGAATCCTGGTATCGAGCAACTTAGCACTGAATGGCTTGGGCAGATAGCAATCGGCTCCCCCTTCGAATCCCTCGAGCTGATGTTCAAGGGTTGCCTTTGCTGTAAGTAATACAACTGGTATATGACTTGTCTTTACATCTGATTTAAGTCTTCGGGTCATTTCAATACCCGACATTTCAGGCATCATCACGTCGCTCACTACCACATCAGGCTCCTCCTCAATGGCCATTCGTAAGCCTTCACGACCATTATCGGCTTCAATAATCTGATAATTATCACTAAAAGCAAGGCGAATGTAATCACGTACATCGGGCATATCTTCAACAACCAGCATCAGCGGCCGGTTTTTTATATCCGTAGGTTCGGCATAGGCATCAGGGTTGGTGGCGATAGAAGGCACCATGCTTATTTTAAAATAGCGCTCTGAATCATACAGGTCGGGCGAGGCCAGCTCATCGGGGGTTAGATGTTGATTACCCAATGGCAGGTAAACTTTTAATACAGTACCCTTACCTTCAGCCGAGTCGATCAATATTTTTCCCCGATGCAGTTCAACAAACTCCTTTGACAGACTAAGACCAAGTCCGGATCCATTGATACTTCGGTGAGAACCTACCTGCATAAATGGTACGAATATTTTTTCCTGATCCGGTTTTGAGATTCCCACACCATTGTCGGTTACCTTAATAACTACCTCTTCATCGAATAGAGCTGCTTGCACTGCCTTCCGACGTTCGATTGAGATGGTAATTCTACCTCCGTCGGGTGTGAATTTAAATGCATTGGACAAAAGGTTAAAGAAAACCTTGTCCATCATATCACGATCAAACCAAACCAGAAGTTCAGGATCTTTATGCGCGAAGTTGAGGGTGATGGAACGTTGCTCTGCCATCAGCAAAAACGATTCGTAAACATCACGCAAAAAACCAACCAAATCGTATTCAGTCGCAGCCAGCTTTAGTTTGCGGGCCTCGGCCTTTCTGAAATCAAGCATCTGATTAACCAACCGGTAAAGACGGATGGTATTGCGGTACACCAGTCGGGTATATTCCTTTCCTCTGGGTGTCAACGGCTCCGAGTTCATCAGATCCTCAATTGGCCCCATAATCAGGGAAAGGGGTGTACGGATTTCATGCGAAATATTGGTAAAAAAATTGACCCTCGACTGTAATGCTTCTTCAAGTTCATGGCTGAGATTGAGCAGTTCATCGTGTTTGGCTTGAATTTGCGAATTTTGATGTTCAATTTCAAGGGTTTTATTTACAAGCTTATGGTGGGCCTGTTTGCGGATGCGTAGATTGAGAAAGATAAATAGTATTAGGGCAAACGACAGAAGAATGATCAAAATGAGAAAGGTCATAATGAGCTTTTGTGTGCGGTTTCGGGAGGATTCTATTTCAAGAATCAGCCTCTGACGTTCAATTTTGCTGTAAAGCAGGTCGATTTGTTGTGCCTGATCGCGCATTACAGTAAGATTGGAACTGTCAATTGTTACAGTAGGAAGTACATTGTTCCTGCTATAGGATTGGCGGGTCAATATTTTATTCGCAAGCTGAATGGCCAATCCTCCTCCTGTTGGATAGAGAAAAGTTGCCTGAAGTTTATTCTCGGAAACAAGTGAAAGTCCTCCATTCTCACCAGCTAATCCATCGACCCCCAGAATCTTTTTTCCATAGCGGACTCCATTCTCAACCAAAATCTCGTGTACAGCCAACGCCATGACATCGTTGTGGGCAAACACAAGATCAAAGGAGATTCCCTCGTCGAGAATCTGTTGCATAGCCCTTCTGGCAGAAGATGCTACCCAATCGCCGGCTCTTGAAGTTACCAATTCTATTTCAGGGTAATTCGATAACGCCTGTTTCAACCCAGTATGGCGGTCTTGGGCAGGAGAGGAACCTTCAAGTCCGGTAATTTGTACGATCCTGCCACGCCCGTTAAGCAGTCTGGCTGCATAGTTACCGACTTCTACACCAATATAGTGGTTGTCGCCGCCAACATAAGCAGTGTAACTATCTCCCGATATTTTCCGATCGATAACAATAACTGGAATTCCTGAAAGAAAAGCCTTTTCAACCACTGGAGTTAAGGGTTCTGATTCGTTGGGTGAGACTATTAACAAATCGATACCCTCTTTAATAAACTCTTCAATATGCCGAATCTGCGTCTGATTGTTGGCCCTGGCATCCTTCATTATCATCTCCATTTCCGGATAGAAAGAGAGCTCAACCTCCATCATACGTAATTGCTCCTGCCGCCATTCATCATCAGTGGTGCACTGACTGAACCCAACACGAAAATTTGTTTGGGCATGTAATGTAAGGCCCAAAAAAGATAACAAAACTAATGTTACCGTTTTTCGTAGAAAAAGGCAGGCAGTTGGCATAGGTTTTAGGTTCTCCTAAATTAAGCAAAATTTGAATGCCCAATTAGAAAACTAAAACCACAAATCGAATTTATTGTTCGATAAATTTCACCAAATGTTTAATCCGATACATTGATCAGTTTCCACTTGGTATCCAAATTAAGCCTTTGTGCCTAAATATAAATAAGACTAACTTAACGCTAAGGATTCAGGGGGTTACATTCCAGCCGGCTGGGCAAAGAGTGTACCCTTTTCGTGCACGGTAACAACTGCCCTACCCGATGGATCAGCGTTGTTGCGGAAAGAAGCATCCCAGGCCAATGCCTCTCCGGTGCTGCAGGCAATTGAAGGTACAGAGGGTACGCAACTGGCAGCTGCATCCGACGGAAAATGTTCGGCAAAAATAGACCGGTAGTGGTACTCCTCTTTGCTACGGGGAGGGTTTACCGGAAACCTGTAGGAGGCATTGGCCATCATTTCGTTGGTTACGCGCTCCTCGGCCACCGCTTTAAGGGTATCGATCCAGCCATAACCTACACCGTCCGAGAACTGCTCCTTCTGCCGCCATGCAATACTTTCAGGCAAATAGTGTTCGAATGCCTTTCGCAAAACCCATTTTTCCATTCGGCCATTGCCAGCCATCTTTTCAGCCGGATTTAACCGCATGGCAACATCCATAAACTCCTTGTCGAGAAATGGAACCCGTCCTTCAACACCCCAGGCCGCCAGCGACTTATTGGCTCTCAGACAATCGTAAAGATGCAGCCGGCTAATCTTACGGACAGTCTCTTTGTGAAACTCCTCCGGGTTGGGTGCTTTGTGAAAATAGAGATAACCCCCAAATATTTCATCGGCACCTTCGCCGGTAAGTACCATTTTTATACCCATCGACCGAATTACGCGCGCCAGCAGATACATCGGAGTCGATGCCCTCACGGTGGTGACATCGTAGGTTTCGAGGTGGTATATTACATCGCGAATCGCATCGAGGCCCTCCTGAATGGTGTAGTTTATCTCGTGGTGTATCGTGCCTATTTTATCGGCAGCCTTTCGGGCAGCAGAAAGATCGGGCGACCCTTCGAGCCCGATGGCAAATGAATGGAGCTGAGGCCACCATGCAGGCTGACTGTCGCCGGTTTCGACACGCATGGCGGCAAATTTTTTGGCAACAGCCGAGGTAATGGAAGAGTCGAGACCCCCCGATAACAGAACACCATAGGGAACATCCGACATCAATTGGCGGTGAACAGCCGCCTCGAGGGCTTCTCTCAACTCATCGATGCTGGCAGGGTTATCCTTCACCGCGTCGTATTCGGTCCATTCCCGCTGATACCATCGTGTAGGCTGGCCATCCTGACTCCATAAATAGTGCGCCGGCGGAAACTCCTCGATGCGACGACACCGCCCTTCGAGCGCTTTCAGCTCAGAAGCTACATAGAAATTGCCCAAATCATCCCAACCCATATAGAGCGGTATGATGCCTATATGATCGCGGGCAATCAGGTAAGCATCGCGCTTTGTGTCGTACAATGCAAAGGCAAAAATACCATTGAGCTCGTCAAGAAAGCTGATGCCCTTTTCGGCGTAAAGGGCCAAAATAACCTCACAGTCGGATTGCGTCTGAAAAGTATAGTTCCCTTCAAGCTTCTGACGCAACTCGAGGTGGTTGTATATTTCGCCGTTTACCGCAAGTACAAGGGAACGATCTTCGTTGTAAAGCGGCTGTCCGCCCGAGGCAGGATCAACTATAGATAACCGTTCGTGCGCCATGATGGCACGTTCTGAACTATAAATCCCCGACCAATCGGGCCCGCGGTGACGTACCTTTTTCGACATCTGCAGCACCTGCTGCCTGAGCTGAGCCGACTCGCCTTTAATTTCAAATGCACATACAATTCCACACATATTTTAAATTTTTTATACTCTTCGGCTGCAATAATAACTATTTTGTCTGCATAATGCTATTATTATTGTCTTTTTTCTTGTATTTATTCATTTTAATTTCATTTTGATATTTTATGCACTTTTTTAAGAACATTTACACATTCCTTACCCCAGTCATCCAAACTACATCTTAATGTAGTTTTTCGCATTCGTTCAAATAGCTTACTACTTTTGCCTAATTGATTCTATCGGCCTTACATGCGGACCATTCTTTTAACCACTTTTCTTTTCTGGATGGGAATATTTAGCGGAACATCACCGCTGGCTGCCAATGATATTGGAGTGCTGCTCGAAAAAGAGAAAGGTCTGTCGAAAGTAAGCCATCCACACGAGCGTATTTTATACCTATATAAGTTGTCGGAAGAATTCTATGAAGTTGACCAACTTAAACATCAAAAATATTTCGACGAGGGTTTTAGTTTGGCAAAGTCACTCAACAATCCAATCTGGATTGGTTACCACTATGGAATGCTGTCGATGCGCGCATTTAACCGCGAAGATTACAGCGAAGCAATTCATAACGCCGCCATAGCATCTCAGCAACTTCTTGAAGGAGGAGATACTGCCAGCTTTTTCAATTCTGAATATGTGCGGGCCGTTAGCTACTATAATCTGGAACTTCCGGAAATAGCCGAACAAATTATCATCGATGCTGCTAAATTGGACCGAGGCATCCGGTTTCCGGTAGAACAGGGTAAAATGATTATCTATCTTGCTCATATCCATCGAGACAGGCGAGACCCTGCCACACCCGAAGTATACAGGAGGGCAAGCAAACTATTTGAGGCAGGTAATGATTATAAATGGACATTTGCCCTCTACCGCGGACTGGCAAGCTATTATGCGGGAACAGCACAAACCGACAGTGCCATCCATTACGGACGAAAAACCATTGCGCTCATCAGGCAAAATGAACCCTTCAATAAATTAAGCTTTATTTCTACCGCATACTTTCTTTCTGCCCTATTGCATACCGAAGGACATTATGATGAGGCCATAGCGCTGCTAAAAGAGGCAGGACTCCGTTCGGTAGATCTTACCTTAGAGGGAATAGAGTTAATCAATAAGGCCAAGCAGGTGAACTACCTCTTTGTACTGCGACAGAAAGCCCGCACTCAAAACCTTCTTGCTTTTTCTGGCTTGCTGGCCATGCTGCTTTTTGGGAGCATAACGCTTTTTTACTACCATCGCATCAGGAAACAAAAGCAACAGCTGGATCAAGCCAACGATCAACTACATGTAAGTCTGGAACAAAATAAAATTCTGCTCAGAGAGACACAGCACCGGGTTAAAAACAACTATCAGATGATTATGAGCATGCTCAGCATACATCAAACACGCTCCGGACAAACCATAGGGGAATTTGTAAACCAGAGCAACAGTCGGATTGCCGCTATGGCAAAGGTGCACGAACTGCTATATCAGCAACAGGAGCTTTCGAAACTACCCCTGCAAGACTATCTCTCCGATGTGGTAAACACCACGCTTCAGTCGATGATCAGCCTTCCGGGCAATATAAAAGTGCGGATTGAATCCCACCAACTAAAATTCGATCTGAATACTACCCTGCTGCTGGGACTCATAGTTAACGAACTGCTCATCAACTCCATAAAACATGTCTTTACCCGTCAAGAGCAGGGAAGTATTGAAATTGAAATCATAGAGCTACCCGAACAATGTGTTTTATACTACCGCGACAGTGGTCCTGGCATAGAGGAGCAGTTAACGAAGCAAGGGTCTACAGGACTTAGCCTGATACAATCGCTGGCCCGCCAGCTGAGCGGATCGGCCAACTATGAGGCTGGCACAAAATGGCACAGCACCATTCTATTCCAACCGGGTTAATTATGGCGACTATGGCAACAGAAAAACAGAGGATACTTGTAGTAGAAGACGAGGCACTCATTGCCCTCAACATCAAACAAGTACTCGACAATGCAGGTTTTGATACCGCTATAGATTGCTTTTCGGTGCAACAGGCACAAAGTATAATTAAAGAGTGGGTGCCCCATTTGGTTATTATCGACATCCATTTGCGGGGAGAGGCTACCGGAATAGAGCTGGCGAAGGAGTTATTAAAGGAGGATACCATTCCTTATCTCTTCCTTACATCCTACTCAGACCGACTAACACTGGAAAGCGTTAAAAGCACCCGCCCTTACGGTTACCTCGTAAAACCCTTCAAGCCAGAAGATCTGGTTTCGAATGTTTTCCTGATTCTGAACAATTTTGGCCACCGCAACATTGATGTTACCAGAAAGGAAGAGATATACCCCGGCCAGGTCCCCTATCGTCTCCGAAAAGTACTCGAATACATCAACGACCACCTGAGCGAAAAGATCGAGCTAAACCATCTGTCGGCACTGACCAACTGGGAGACCGAACACTTTGGAAGGGTATTTAAGGAGCACATACAGCTTACACCGTATCAATACATTTTAAAACGCAAAATAGAAGTGGCACAGGGCATGCTCTCCGAGAGCAGTGATCCGGTGATGGAGATCGCAATTAAAGTGGGTTTCGATAATTACAGCAATTTCTATAAGGCTTTTAAAAAATACTCCGGAATGTCGCCCGAACGATACAACGATTTATTTTACCATCAAATAAGCAAAAACAATAAATCGAATTAAACCTACTTAAAATGATTGAATAAAGTGCCTGTCTCGTGATTCCCGAATATTTATACACCAAGCTTTCAAAAAAATACAGGCTAAGACCCTTAAGGATCGTCCCCTGTATTTATACGAACCAAATTCAACAGATAATTGGTTCATTAAAACAAAGTTAATGAATATAAGTGCTACTGCACAGGTTCAATTTAACTTGATAAAAAAGAATCAAAACAGCACTGTAATAGACGAGCTTTCTGAACTAAAGACTAGCCTGGAGTTCCTGGATATAAAGCTCAATAACCTGCTTTTCTGTATCAATGTGAATCCTGGTTGGCATAAACATGGCAGTCCCTCTGCGACGCAATGTAACGTCATACGATTTGCGATCGTACTTCATAACAGAACCAGTTACCGCATCTATAGCCCAGGCAGGCAGTGAGGCAAGATTCAAAACACTTATTACATTAAATTCCTTACTCAGGGTTATCAGACGCGTTTCGTAACCATCTAGTTTAATTTCAACATCGGTATCGCCCAATTTTCGTTTCACCTTTAAGCCGCAAGGAGTAGTACACTGTTAAACGCCATTAATGAATACGATAGCACCGCCAGGTTCACTGTTAAAAGAGATCATGTCGGATGTACCGGTAAAAAGAGTTGCACAACTGCTGAGAAAAAAAGCAGCAAAAGAAACCGCCAAAGTTCTGGCCATGTAAACTTTAGATTTCATATAGTTAAAAGATTTAATGGATCCTACTCTTAAGGCTTTTCGGCTACGCCCAGTTTGAATGGTTTCTGACTCCATTAGGAAAGGTTGCTCAAATAAACCCATTGCCTTTATTTTTTTGTGGATACTTTTAATTTGGGAATACAGCATGTAAACACACATTTTTACTTCAGTAAGGATCAATTCTCAAGAAAATGTGTAATTATTGCACCAGCAGAATAGACAATGAGGCAATACTTCGAAAAAACAGTTAGGGATAACCATCATTGTAATACATAATGTATCTCTTTCATTAATAGTTTGGTCTTTCAAAAATATAATTTATCGGAATTAAAACAACTAAATACTCTTTTATTTTTATTAATTACTTACAATTTGTTTTTAAATCCTCATATTTTAAATTTATACCCATAGCCACCTCTCTGGATCGCTCGGGGGGTGGCTATATTAATCCCATATTTCGCCGAAGACGGTCGATCGATTGCACCCCAATGCACAAAATTATAGCTATTCGACATGTGCAACCGGAATTTGAAATCTACAAAATAGAACTACCCGCTATTTTTAGCACACCATTATAAATGGTAGTATTCTATCTGGAATACAACAGGATATCGGCGGAGTCCTACATAAGTTTAATGTGCATCGTTTGCAACCCTCCTAAAAGAAATCGATGCAGGAAATCCTCGTAAGGATGCACTGTTGTTGACAGATTGCTACAACTATTGCTGGAGCATGGCAGTTAACTTATTTGAAAACAGATGAAATTCAGGAGATTTGACTATTGGTATTTCGACACACCGGGAATAATAGTTAGGATATTGTTTGTCGTTGTATTTACCATCGGAATCTATTTCACGAATATGTTGGCCGATTTAGAAAAAGAGCTGGCAGAGGTTCGGTTAAAGAATAGTGCACGAATTGCGATGATGAGCCCGTCCGTTTCTGTCGCAGAAAATTCAAACCCGAGTGGGTTAGAAAAGAATCGGCTAACGGTTGACAACAGGTTTATTAAATGTCCAACACTTTGTATGCGAATTCGATGGCCTGAGAATTTCAACTATCTGTATGTACCCAATTGAGTTTTGATGGGTCAATGAATGCAATGGAATCTAAGCAGTAAAGGATATAAATAACCTACATTTTATTCAATAGCAACAAGTTATCGCCCTTTAACAATGAACTATTTCAAATCAATTAAAACAGCCCTGAGAACATGGAATGTGCAACTCCTTGTGGTGGTAACTTTAATGTTTTCTGTGTATGCCTTTTATGCAATTAACAAACTTATATCGATAAATCAGACGCTGCATGAACTAGAGGAGCAGCTGGATTATCTCAAGAAATCACAACTTCGATACCATATTGATAGTGCTGCACTATCAAAACCCACCTCGGAGATTGAGGGAACTCTGGTTTGCAAAAACAACTGAGAGATATACCATGGAGGGAAATATATTTCCTGACAAAGATATCATCCCAAATGTACGAAGGTACATGCCAGACACGGTTGTTCCTAACCAATTACTATGGGAGGTGCACGAAAGCGCACCTCCCACATTATGAAAACCGTTAATCAGTTTCGGCTTAGACAACCAATGTTCGGATGGAAAAGCAATTTCTTATCGGATTAAATTCAATTCCAGGAGAGAATAATTTATCATCAAAATAGCCGACTGGGCGCAATCGAAATATAAAGTCATAGAATACAAGGGCCTTCCTTGTTTCGACGTTCTATCAGAAAACTAAGATTTGTCGGCTATTTAGCAGGAAGGAACGACTTCCCATCGCGTCCTTCGGTTACCCATGCCAGATTAAATCGGGCAATTTTTGCCCCCTGTCCGCTTTCGTACAGTAGGTATATTAAACCTTCGCTGGGAGTTCCCTCCCTACCGGCGGTCATTGATGAGTAGGCAAAAGGTCCCTCCTCGAGGAGTCGTTTCACAGGCCAGCTCTGGCCACCATCGAAACTGGCCCAAACTGTGCCTCGAATTCGTCGGGAGGTTCGCTGTTCATAGGGGAATTCTGTTTCTCCGGTTTCCATTGGAACATCGATATTACTGAAAAGAAGAACATCGTGACCTTCTAACGGTAAACGAACCAACCCGGCCATCAGTCCGTAATCGGTATGCTGCGATCCATCGGGCAACTCCTCGCTCACCGATAAATCCTGCCATGTTTGTCCCCCATCGAAACTTCGGGCAGCATATCGCATCCGTGGATTAAGGCCATCGGTCGACCGGTGCCGACGGGAGTTATAATAGAGACTCCCATCACTTAGCTCTTCGATGGCTGCTTCTCCTGTGCCAAATGCAGGAAAGGGA
Organism: Prolixibacteraceae bacterium UBA6162; assembly: GCA_002428215.1. The sequence continues at coordinate 59,870 of DIUI01000067.1, read as the reverse complement.
GCACTGGTTTTCCATGTTTTACCACCATCGTCGCTTAAGATAGCATTGGTATAATGCAAATCCCAGAATTCACGCTCATTGCCTCCGGCATAAACCCGGGTGGGCCGGATGAGCCTCCCGGCGAATTCGCCCCTTTTTAGGGTAATTCCGCGCTCATTCATATGCATAGATGGTATATTTCCGGCATCATCGGGCAAAATGGTCACAGTATCAGACGTCCATGTTTTTCCATGATCCTTGCTTCGAAATACCATTAAGGGGGCTATAGGGTGTCGTTCCTCTGCAAAGACCAGAATATCACCACTGTTCTCATCAACAGTGGTACCACCTCCCTGGATACCAGGGCTTACAATATTGATTTCAGGCCCCCAGGTTGCACCTCCATCTTCACTTCTGCGGACACGGAAGTTACTGCTTCCCCAGGTAGCAACCACCGTACCGTCGATGGCCACCACAATATTTGGGAACCGTTCGTCGTCAAATAGAGGTTGAACCTCGAAAAACGCCTCCCCGTCGTTCCAAAATTGATTTTTGTCAACCTGACCACACGAGACTGTGATCAGAAACACAAACATGCAAACAACTGTAGTTGAAATCTTCATGGAAACAGATTTGCCACTAAAGTAATTAAAACCCCAATAAACAAATTGCAGACAGCCAACCCTTTCGGATAATCCTTATGTAGCCATAAGTTAAAGGGAGCTTTTGTTTACTGCTGCAGTCAGACGTAAAAGAATTGGCATCTAAACGTTGAATCTGAAATGCATGATGTCGCCATCTTTCACCAGATACTCCTTGCCTTCGATGGCGATTTTCCCGGCATCGCGACAGGCACTCTCCGATCCAAGGCGGATATAGTCGTTGTATTTGATTACCTCGGCCCTGATAAATCCTCTTTCGAAGTCGGAATGTATAAGGCCAGCGGTTTGCGGGGCTTTCATCCCACGACGGAATGTCCATGCTCGCGACTCATCTTTACCCGTAGTAAAAAAAGTTTGCAGATCGAGTAATCGATAGGCCGCATGAATAAGCATATTAACACCTGGCTCCTCAAGCCCAAGCTCCTCGAGAAAAAGCTGCTTCTCTTCGTAGGTTTCCAGCTCGGCTATATCTGCCTCTGTTGAAGCTGCAATAATTAGCATCCCGGCGTCTTCCCCTTCAATTGCCTTCCGAACCGCTTCTACATGGCGGTTTCCGGATTTAGCCGAAGCCTCATCAACATTACAGGCATACAATACCGGTTTATTGGTAAGCAAAAACAACTCTTTAACTATTCGGGCATCCTCTTCGTGCATAGGAATTGTACGCACCGATTTGCCCTGTTTCAGAACGTCATAGATCTGCACAGATAACTCGAACAAACGCTTTGCCTTGTGATCGCCACCATGCTTAGCCTGCTTCTCAATCTTGTCCAGCCGGCCTTCGATGGTTTCGAGATCTTTGAGCTGCAGCTCGGTATCAATAATCTCCTTGTCTCGCACGGGGTCTACAGAACCATCGACATGTACAATATTGTCGTTGTCGAAGCAGCGCAGAACATGAATAATGGCATCGGTTTCGCGGATATTGGCCAGAAACTGATTACCCAGCCCCTCTCCTTTCGAGGCCCCCTTAACCAGACCAGCAATATCGACAATCTCGACTGTGGTTGGAATAACCTTTGCAGGCTTGTCGATCTCGGCCAGCTTAATGAGCCGGTCGTCGGGTACTGTTATAACCCCAATATTGGGTTCTATCGTGCAGAAAGGAAAGTTGGCCGATTGGGCCTTAGTACTTGCCAGACAATTGAACAGGGTAGATTTACCTACATTGGGCAGTCCGACGATACCACATTTTAATGCCATGCTATTAATTTTTTATGCGGTGCAAAGTTAATCCTTTGACGCTCTTTTTAGCGCCGGCACGGCATTTTTTGCCCCATTGGGCACTAATGCCCGACAGATTTTGAAACCAGACGGATAGCACCTTCTTTAACGGTCTGGCAAATGGAATCAGGCATCTGTCCTTTAATGGGTGCAAAAAAATTGGATAACAGTAATAACGTATGAAATAAGGAGTAATTTTGAGATTAACCCGAATGTTGGTGACCCTTTAAACCAAATGTCGGATCGTAAGTCTTATACTGAAACTTTTGCATGTCAGTTTCCGACCGTGATATAATCGATGGATTAAAAGTCCCAGGTTCCCGTGAAGCTGCATTCTCGCAGTTGGTTGGAAAGTACCAGCAGCGATTATACTGGCACATTCGGAAAATTGTAATGAACCACGATGATGCCGACGATGTTTTACAGAATACGCTTTTGAAAGTATGGAAGAACGTCGAAAACTTTCGTGAAGAATCATCGCTTTTTACGTGGCTATACCGGATTGCGACCAACGAGTCGTTGACCCATTTAAATCAGCAAAAACGGCGCAACTTGGCTCCTATGCAGGAGGTATCAGACTATCTACAGCAAAAACTGGAGGCCGACGAGCATTTCGATGGCGACGAGATTCAGAAACGTCTGCAGGAGTCGATTCTGCTCTTACCCGAAAAACAGCGGTTGGTTTTCAATATGCGCTATTTTGATGAAATGCCCTATCAGGAGATGTCTAACATACTTGACACCTCTGTGGGCGCGCTCAAAGCATCGTACCATCATGCAGTTAAGAAAGTGGAAGAATACCTCAAAAATTTCGAATAGGTAGATTGGATTAAACCTTTGAAAAAGAATGTAGTCAAAACAACGAATAGCAATTATCAATGAACAATAACGAAAACATAAATAGTCCGCTGTCGAAACTAAAAAGGGAAAATCCCTTTAAAGTACCTGAGGGATATTTCGACGAGTTTCCTGCCCGCCTGCACGAACGCATCCGGCAGGAGTCGCTGGCGGCTGAAAAACCACGCGGTCGGATTATTCAGATGATCAGGCCGGCGCTTGCACTTGCTGCCGGATTTGCTGCCATAATTGTTATGGTATACTTCCCCCTCACCTATATTAACAACCGCACTGTGGCCAATGGAGGAGATTCGGGGGCAATTATATTCGATGACTTCTTTGCACTGGTAGATCAGTTTGACGACAATACATTTTACAGTCTGCTGCAACACAGTTCCAATGGAGATGCTTACGAAGCTGAAGAGCTTGCCGATTATCTAGTGGCCAACTACAGCGATTACGATTTTATAATAGAAACACAAAATTAGTCCACAATGAATAAGAGACTTCTGTTGGTTGGCATAGCGCTGTTGATTGCTTTCGCATCGGCAGCTACTGACAAATTTCAGCAAGATGACTTTGAGAAATTTAAAAGTCAGAAAATTGCCTTCATAAGTGAAAAATTGAACCTCACCACTGCCGAAGCACAAGCCTTCTGGCCAGTGTACAACGAACTCGAAAATGAAAAGATGGAACTGCAGCGGAAACGCCGCAATTGGGAAGATAAAGCCCGCAATGAAGAGGTGAAGATGTCGGACCAGGAGATTGTCAGAACAACGCGGCAGATCATCGCTTCAATGAAAAAGGAGGCAGAGCTAACCGAAGTGTATCATGAAAAATTTCTTGCCATCCTGCCACCTCAGAAGGTGTTGCTTCTTTTCAGAGCCGAAAATCAGTTTCGTGCACACATGTTCGAACAATACAGACGAAGGAGAATGAACAATCCATAATGAAGAGGCTGCTCAAGGGCAGCCTTTTTTATACCACTACCTTTGCATTATGCAAGAAACTTATGGTTTCGTTGATGTCCTTATACATGAGGGTATCGGTTCTAACAAATTCTACACGACTTCGGTACTGAGCAAAAAAATCTTCCAGATAGGGCGATGTTTGAAGCGGCCGTCTGAAATCAAGAGCCTGTGCCGCATTGTAAAGTTCAATGGCCAGAATCCGTTCTACATTCATGGCCACTTTTAACGCCTTGGTAGCTGCGTTGGCACCCATGCTAACATGATCTTCCTGTTCGTTCGACGACGGAATGGAGTCGACCGAAGCCGGAGTACTCAACTGTTTATTCTGACTCACAATAGAGGCCGCAGCATATTGAGGAATCATAAATCCGCTGTTGATCCCCGGTTGAGCCACCAGAAATTCGGGCAGTCCGCGCTCACCAGATATCAAACGGTAGGTGCGCCGTTCAGAAATACTCCCCAACTCGGAAAGGGCAATGGCAAGAAAATCGAGGGCCAGAGCAAGAGGTTCCCCGTGAAAGTTACCACCCGAAACGATTTTATCTTCGTCGGGGAATACAGTTGGGTTATCGGTAACCGAGTTAATCTCGATTCCAAAAACACCTGCCACATAGTTTACACTATCTTTTACCGCTCCATGTACCTGAGGGATACACCGAAATGAGTATGGATCCTGTATGTGTTGCTTCGATCTGGCCATAATTTCGCTCCCGGAAAGTAAGTACCGGAAATTGGCTGCCGTTTGCAACTGACCCGGATGGGGCCTGATGCGTTGAATGTTTTCCATAAAGGGTTCGATGAGACCATCGAAGGCATCGAGCGATAATGCGCCAATGATATCGGCCTGTTTTAACAATCTGAACGACTGAAGTAGAGTATATACGCCATGGGCGCTCATAAATTGGGTGCCATTCAGCAGGGCTAATCCCTCTTTTGCCTCAAGCCTTATAGGCTCCCAACCAAATTGGGAAAACACTTCAGCAGCCGGATATTTGACCCCCTTGTACCACACCTCGCCATGACCGAGCAACGGCAAAAACAACATCGAAAGCGGAGCCAGATCGCCGCTGGCACCCAACGATCCCAATTCACAAACCACAGGCGTAATTCGGTGGTTAAACATATCCAAAATGCGCTGTACAGTAATGAGCTGCACTGCGGAGTTTCCTTTTGCCAGGGCGTGGGCCTTCAGCAACAGCATCAATCGGGTAACATCGTGCGGAATCTCGGGACCCAGATTGCACGCGTGGGAAAGCACCAGATTTTCCTGAAGTTTGCTAAGATCGGCCTTAGGTATATCAATATCGCACAAGGCCCCAAAACCAGTGGTAATACCATAGAGCGGGCCCTCTGTCCGGGCAATTTTATCGTCGAGGTATGCCTTGCTTTTCTCAATAAGTGCCTTCGAAGCGTCCGAAATACGCAAAAAGCTGTCATTCTCCAAAATCTCTTCGATGGTCTCGAAGGATAGGGGCTCGGGCGAAATCAGGTATTCTGACTGGTTCATGCTTGTACAACTTTAGTGTACCCCAATTTCCCAAACAGATCGCATTCAGGAAAGGATATTTATCAGCTCGGAGGTGGTAACAAATAACTGCTCGGAGGTAACCATATTTTTCAGGGTCATTTGGTTTTGTGCCATCTCGCTTTCTCCAACCAGCACAACATAGGGTATTCCCTTGCGGTTTGCATAGTTGAGCTGCTTTTTCAGTTTATCGGCATCGGGGTAGATCTCAGCATTGATACCATTCCTTCGCAGCTCAGCAAGGACAGGCAAGACATACGCCTCTTCTGCTGGACCAAAATTGACCATAAGCACACGGGTATTGTCGGGCGTAGATTCGGGGAAACGCTCAAGCTGGAGCATGATATCGTATATTCTTTCAGCGCCAAACGAAATTCCAACCCCGGAGACCCCGGGCATTCCAAAGATACCGGTTAGGTCGTCGTACCGCCCACCACCACAGATACTACCAATGCTAACATCGAGCGATTTGACCTCAAAAATGGCTCCTGTGTAGTAATTGAGCCCGCGAGCCAGCGTAAGGTCAAGTTCTACCGGAGTCGAAACCCCACTCTTTGTAATATAAGAAAAGAGTGTTTTCAATTCTGCTATACCGGCAGCACCAATGCTTGAAGACTCAAGCAGCGATTCAAGTTTAGTGATTTTCGCGGCAGTATTGCCAGAAAACAGCAGCACAGGGGTCAGTTTATCGATTGCAACCTTTGATAATCCTTTGGCCGTTAGTTCCGACAGAACGGAATCGAGACCTATTTTATCGATCTTATCGATGGCCACGGTAATATCGGTAAGCCGGTCGGGAAAACCGATAACCTCGGCAATACCTGCCAAAACTTTCCGGTTGTTGATTTTAACGACAACTTTCAAGTTCAATTTTGAAAAAACCCCATCAATCAGTTGCACCAATTCGGCTTCATTGATCAGACTATTGCTGCCGATAACATCGGCATCGCACTGATAGAATTCCCGATAGCGCCCCTTCTGCGGGCGATCGGCTCGCCAGACCGGCTGAATCTGATACCGTTTGAAAGGAAAAACAAGATCATTGCGGTGCTGTACCACAAAACGTGCAAATGGCACAGTGAGATCGTACCGCAAGCCCTTTTCAGAAATAAGGGAAGCGAGCTGAATGGCGTCACCTTCCGGCAAAAGATGATCGGGAAGTTTCGAAAGAAAGTCGCCCGAATTAAGAATCCGAAACAGCAACTTGTCACCCTCATCGCCATATTTACCCATCAGGGTAGAAAGATTCTCCATGGCAGGAGTCTCGATAGGCTGGTAACCATACAATCTGAAAACCGAACGAATGGTATCGAAAATATAGTTTCGGCGACGCATTTCATCGGTATTAAAGTCGCGGGTACCTTTGGGAATAGCGGGTTTTTGCACCATAATAAACAGAAGATTTCTATCAGTAGTCAAAAGTACAATTTTCCAACTGAATCAAATGCCCTATATTTGCATCGTTTTAATAGGCAGACTCAGAAATGGAGTCGATATCAACACGCACACGCTACAAATTGGTATGGAACAGAATAAAAAGGATGGCCGATACAGCCGGCTTTACCAGCAGCTCGAAACGCTTATAAAAAAAAGCAACAACCGCGATGCACGCATGGCAACCGTTGTAGCAGTATTACACCACAAAATGGAGTACTTCTTCTGGACGGGATTTTATATGCTCAGCGACGGGGAGTTAATAGTAAAAAGTTATCAGGGCCCTGTTGCCTGTCAGGTACTTGAAAAAAACAAAGGGGTTTGCTGGGCTGCTATTAACCGCAACGAAACCGTTGTAGTAGAAGATGTACATCAATTCCCAGGCCATATCGCCTGCGACGCCCGTTCAAACTCAGAGATAGTGGTACCGTTCCGAAATTCAGACGGTAATATTATTGGGGTACTTGATGTCGACAGTTCAGAAAAGGCATCTTTCGACGCCACAGATGCACAATGGCTGGAGAGGATTTTACAACTGATTTGGATATAATCAAAAAAGGCCGGATAACCGGCCTTTTTGAATTATAGTATATAGCTACTAATTATTCAGCTTTTTTCTCTGCATCATCCGAAGCAGGAGCCTCTTCAGCGGGAGATTCGGGATTTTCCTCCTGAGCTGCTTCAGTGACTTCAGCAACAGGTACATTTACCTCTTCTACAACTTCAGCGACTTCGGCAACGGCTGCGGTCTTGGGAGCTGCAGCTTTGGCTGCTGGAGTTATCTTTTCAGCGGCAACCACAGTTTCGGCACCCTCTTTCTTGGATCCTCCACGGCGCCCACGGCGTTTTTTGCCTTTATCGGCAGACGAAGAGGCAGCGAGCATTGATTCGTTGAAATCAACAAGCTCGATAATGCACATATCGGCATTATCGCCTAAACGGTTACCGGTACGAAGCACACGGGTATAGCCTCCGGGGCGATCGCCAACTTTCACAGAAACTTCGCGGAAAAGCTCAGTAACCGCTTCCTTGTTTTGGAGGTAACTAAATACAATCCTACGGGCGTGGGTGGTGTCGTCTTTCGACTTGGTAATAAGCGGTTCAACATACATACGCAGAGCTTTCGCTTTTGCAACAGTTGTTGATATCCGCTTGTGCAGAATGAGTGAGGCGGCCATGTTTGAAAGCATCGCCTTACGGTGTGCACTCTTTCTGCCCAGATGGTTAAATTTCTTATTGTGTCTCATTGTAGATTATTCCTTGTCTAATTTGTACTTAACGATTTCCATCCCGAAATTAAGCCCCATAGCCACCAGTAGATCATCTAATTCGGTGAGCGACTTTTTACCGAAGTTCCGGAATTTCAAAAGGTCATTACGGTTGTAGGTTACGAGCTCTCCCAGGGTTTCAACATCGGCTGCCTTAAGACAGTTGAGTGCTCTTACTGAAAGATCGAGATCAACCAACTTGGTTTTAAGCAGTTGTCGCATGTGCAAAACTTCTTCATCAAACTCTTCGTTGGCAAACTTTTCGTCAGAATCGATGGTAATCTTTTCGTCGGAGAATAACAAGAAGTGATAAATCAGAATTTTTGCAGCCTCTTTCAAAGCCTCTTTGGGTTGAATTGAACCATCCGTTGAGATTTCGATAAGCAATTTCTCGTAGTCGGTTTTTTGTTCTACCCTGAAGTTTTCGACAGAGTATTTAACCTTCTCGATGGGGGTGTAGATGGAATCGATTGGAATCACGCTAAATTCGGATTCAGCCGGACGGTTTTCGGATGCGGGCACGTAGCCACGCCCCTTGTTAATGGTAAGTTCGATAGTAAACTTAACATCGGGTTCCATCCGACAGATGACCAGGTCGGGATTTAATACCCTAAAGCCGGTCATGAATCTATTGATATCGCCAGCTTTAAAATCCTCCTGTCCGGTGATGGTAACCGCTACCGTCTCGGACTCAACATCTTCAACTTCGCGCTTAAAGCGCACCTGTTTGAGATTGAGAATGATATCGGTAACGTCTTCGATTACCCCCTTAACGGTGGAGAACTCATGATCGACGCCTTCAATTTTAACTGTAACAATGGCAAATCCTTCGAGCGAAGAGAGCAAAATTCTCCGGAGGGCATTACCGATGGTAATACCGTATCCGGGCTCAAGAGGACGGAATTCAAATTTCCCGTACTTCTCGCCGGATTCGATCATTACAACCTTGTCAGGTTTTTGGAACGCTAATATTGCCATAATAACCTTTCGTATAAATAATTATTTCGAGTACAACTCAACGATGAGCTGCTCCTTAATGTTTTCGGGTATATCCTCGCGTTCAGGACGGTTCATAAATTTACCGACCATCTGTGAGTCTTCCCACTGAAGCCAGCTGTAACGGTTGTGGCGACGTGAATGAAGTGCTTCGGTAATAATTTCGAGCGATTTCGATTTCTCGCGAACACCAATTACATCGCCGGGTTTCAGCAAATAAGAAGGAATGTTCACAACTTCGCCATTAACTAGAATATGACGATGGGTAACCAACTGACGGGCACCTGCACGTGATTTTCCGATACCGAGACGATACACAACGTTATCCAGACGAGATTCAAGAAGCTGCAGCAACATCTCACCGGTTTTTTCGGTCGACGCAGCTGCCCTTTTGAAGAGTCCGCGGAACTGACGCTCAAGCACGCCATAGGTATATTTCGCCTTTTGCTTCTCTTTAAGCTGAAGGCCATATTCTGATTTTTTCCTTCTCTTGGCATTTAAGCCATGCATTCCGGGAGGGAAGTTTTTGTGCTCAAAAGCTTTATCGGGTCCAAAGATTGGCTCGCCAAATTTCCGAGCTATACGGGATTTAGGTCCTCTATATCTAGCCATTTCCTAATTTTTAAAATTATACACGTCTTCTTTTGGGTGGCCGGCAACCGTTGTGCGGCATTGGCGTAACATCCACAATCTCAACAACCTGGATACCTGAATTTGCGACCGCTCTGATAGCAGATTCGCGACCATTTCCAGGACCCTTTACGTAGGCCTTAACTTTACGGAGACCCAAATCGAAGGCCGTTTTGGCGCACTCTTCAGCGGCTACCTGCGCAGCATAAGGGGTGTTCTTTTTCGACCCGCGGAAACCCTTTTTTCCGGCTGATGACCAGCTGATCACCTCGCCATTCATATTGGTAAGGGTTACGATAATGTTATTGAAAGAGGAATGGACATGCAGCATGCCATTTGACTCCACAACAACCACTCTTTTTTTACTAGTTCCACTCTTTTTTGCCATAATTTACACCTGTTATTTAGTGGCTTTTTTCTTGTTAGCAACAGTTTTCCGTTTTCCCTTGCGGGTACGCGCATTGTTTTTGGTAGACTGACCCCTCAACGGTAAACCGATACGGTGCCTGATTCCACGATAACAGCCAATATCCATCAAACGTTTGATGTTCAACTGCACTTCACTGCGCAGTTCACCTTCAACTTTGAAGCTATCGGTTATTATTTGCCGAACAGCACTCAGCTGATCGTCGTTCCACTCTTGAACTTTAAGGTTTTTGTCAACTCCAGCATTATCAAGGATTTTTGCAGCGCTGCTGCGACCTATACCAAAGATGTAGGTCAACGCCACCTCGCCCCTTTTATTATCAGGAATATCAACACCTACTAATCGTGCCATATTGAATCGTTTTTTTAATTTTTATCCTTGACGTTGTTTGAACTTCGGGTTCTTCTTGTTGATGACAAACAAGCGCCCCTTCCTGCGAACAATTTTACAGTCAGCGCTTCTTTTTTTAATCGATGCTCGCGTTTTCATTGTATCTCGTCTTTAATTTTTATACCTGAATGTTATGCGTCCTTTGCTCAGATCATATGGCGACATTTCCAGTTTTACCTTGTCACCCGGAAGGATCTTGATGTAGTGCATCCGCATCTTTCCGGAGATGTGTGCCGTTATAACGTGTCCATTTTCGAGTTCTACCCTAAACATGGCATTTGATAATGCCTCGATTATGGTTCCATCCTGTTCGATGGTGAGCTGTTTTGCCATAAAAATAACTTTACATTAATACATTGCCTGACCACCGCCAGAGCGACCTTTTATCCGGCCAGATTTCATAAGACCGTCGTAATGCCGCATGAGCAGATGACTCTCAATTTGCTGCAAGGTATCGAGGATAACCCCTACAAGAATGAGCAGGGAGGTTCCTCCGTAAAAGAGCGCAAACTGAGTATTGATACCCATCAGCATTGCAAATGCAGGAAGAATGGTAACAATACCCAGAAAAATAGATCCCGGAAGGGTAATTCTTGACATAACCGTATCCAGATACTCAACCGTCTTTTTGCCTGGCTTAATTCCAGGTATAAATCCGCCGTTCTTCTTCATATCTTCAGCCATTTGAACAGGATTAACTGTAATGGCAGTATAGAAGTAGGTAAAGGCGATAACCAGCATAAACTGGGTAAAGTTATACCAGAAACCAGTGTGGTTGGTAAAAGCCGAAGCAAAATTACCCAATGTTTCTGAGGAGGCAAATCCAGCCAGGGTAATAGGCACAAACATAATTGCCTGAGCAAATATGATAGGCATAACCCCTGCAGCATTAACCTTAAGCGGTATATATTGTCTTACACCGCCATACTGTTTGTTGCCAACAATTCTTTTGGCATACTGAACAGGAATACGACGGGTTCCCTGCACCAATAGAATGGTACCGGCGAAGATGAAGAACAAAATTACAAATTCAACCAGGAACATAACCATTCCACCACCCTGCTGACTGAAACGTGAAGCAAATTCAGCGAAGAGAGAGAAAGGCAAACGGGCAATTATACCAATCATAATGATGATTGAGATACCGTTTCCGATACCCTTATCGGTAATCTTTTCACCCAACCACATAACAAACATCGAACCTGCGGTCATGATGATGGTAGAGGTTATCGTAAACATCAGACCAGAAACTGCAAACGCGGTATCAGGGAGCTGAAACCTCAGGTTGGCCAAATAGGCTGGTGACTGGAAAAGCAGAATTGCTACCGTAAGATAACGGGTAATCTGATTGATTTTGCGACGTCCCGATTCCCCCTCTTTTTGCAAACGCTGGAAATAAGGAACGGCTATACCCAGCAACTGAATCACAATCGAGGCTGAGATATAAGGCATAATACCGAGGGCAAAAACGGAGGCATTCGAGAATGCACCACCAGAGAACATATCGAGAAGACCCAGTAGTCCGTCGGATGTTTGGCTCTTTAGTTGGCCAAGCTGCGCAGGATCGATACCCGGAAGAGAAACATAGGAGCCCAAACGGTAAATCAACACAAAAAAGAGTGTTATACCAATTCGGGACCTCAGGTCCTCAATTTTATAGATATTCTTTAAGGTTTCTATAAATCGTTTCATCCGGATCAGAGTGTTTCAGTGGTACCTTCCAATTTTTCGATTGCTTCCTTAGCGGTTTTGGAGAATGCGTGGGCCTGCACTTTGAGACTGATTGTCAGTTCACCGCCGCCCAAAATTTTCACCTTGTCATTTTTTGAGATAACACCGGCTTCCATCAGAATTTTGTGGTTGATTTCGGTGAGACCTTTAGACTGAGCGATCTGCTGCAGTACATCGAGGTTGATGGCTTTGTATTCTACCCGGTTCATATTTTTAAAACCGAATTTAGGCACAATACGCTGCAGGGGCATCTGGCCACCTTCAAAACCTACCTTCCGTGAGTATCCAGACCTTGATTTGGCTCCTTTGTGACCTCGCTTGGCAGTACCACCACCACCTGAACCCTGTCCGCGTCCTACCCTTGAGTTGGATCTAACAGAACCGGCTGCGGGTTGTATGTTGTTTAATTCCATAATCGTAGCAGTTTAAAAAATTATTTTACTTCCTCAACAGTTATGAGGTGGCGCATTTTAGTAATCATACCCTGAATAACAGGATTATTATCGTGCTCCACTGTCTGAAGCCGCTTACGCAATCCGAGCGAAGCCAGAATTGCTTTCTGGTGTTTGGTAGCACCTATGCTACTTCTAACCTGCGTTACTCTTATCTTTGCCATAACTGTTTATCCTTTAAATACTTTTTCCAATGTAACACCACGGTGATAAGCTACGGTGTTGGCATCTCTCAGTTCGAGAAGGGCAGCCATTGTTGCTTTAACAAGGTTGTGTGGATTCGATGAACCCTGGGCTTTTGCCAGGATGTCGTGAATACCAACACTCTCAAGTACGGCACGCATCGCACCCCCTGCTTTTACACCTGTACCGGAACGGGCGGGTTTTAGCAGCACTCTGGCACCGCCAAATTTGGCCACCTGCTCGTGCGGAATGGTACCTTTCAGTACGGGTACCTTCACAAGGTTTTTCTTGGCAGCATCCACGCCTTTTGCGATGGCTGCGGTAACTTCGCTCGCTTTACCGAGCCCCCAGCCAACTATGCCATTTTCGTTGCCAACTACTACAATTGCCGAGAAGGTAAATGTACGTCCACCCTTGGTTACTTTAGTAACGCGGTTGATGGCCACGAGCCTGTCTTTAAGATCGAGGTCGCTTGTTTTAATATTTCTGATATTCTGTGCCATATTCATTAGAATTTAAGGCCACCTTCGCGGGCAGCGTCAGCTAATTGTTTAACTCTACCATGATATAGATATCCGTTACGGTCGAAAACTACCGAGCTGATACCTGCTGCGAGCGCCTTTTCGGCAATCAGTTTACCTACCAGAGCAGCCTTTTCAGATTTGGTTCCGGTGGCAGCCACGACAGCTTTGTCGAGTGAGGAGGCAGCAACGAGGGTTACCCCCTGCAAATCGTCGATTAATTGAACGGCGATCTGTTTGTTGCTTCTGTATACATTCATCCGGGGCCTTTCGGTTGTTCCGGAGACAATTTTACGAATACGTTGCTTTATTCTGTATCGTCTTTCTAACTTGGTTAAAGACATAGCTTCTAATTTTTACTTTTTAACACCTGCTGATTTACCAGCCTTACGTCTCAGTTGTTCTCCAACGAACTTGATACCTTTGCCTTTGTATGGCTCTGGTGCACGGAATGAACGGATCTTGGCAGCAACCTGACCGATCAGCTGTTTGTCGATCGATGTAAGTTTGATGAAAGGATTGCTTCGCTTTTCAGCCTTCACCTCGACCTTTACTTCGGGGGGAAGCTGAATGTAGGTATGGTGAGAAAATCCCAGCACAAGGTCGATTACATTATCGGGCAGCTGTTCCGCCCTGAAACCGACTCCTACAAGCTCCATATTGAGTTCATATCCTTTGGTAACGCCAATAACCATATTATTCACCAGAGAACGGTACAAACCGTGAAGTGCCCGGTGGTTTTTCTGATCGCTTGGCCTGGAAAAAGTAATGGTATTATCTTCGATGGCAACGGTAATATCTTTATCGACCTTCTGACTTAATTCGCCGAGAGGACCTTTAACGGTAACCGTATTGTCGTCGCTCACGGTCAGCTTAACGCCGGCCGGAAGTTCTATCGGTAGTTTTCCTATCCTTGACATGGTAATCCTCCTAAATTAATAAACGTAACACAATACTTCACCGCCAATTCCAAGGTCGCGGGCCTCCTTATCGGTAATTACCCCCTTGGAGGTCGATATAATGGCAATACCCAAACCGTTTAACACACGTGGAATTGCACTGTTATCGCAGTAGTTCCTCAAACCTGGACGTGAAACACGTTTCAGTGATTTGATGGCCGAAACTTTCGTTTCGGGGTTGTACTTCAGGGCAATTTTGATGTTTCCCTGAAAGTTTACTTCATCCTCGAACTTATAGTTGAGAATATAGCCTTTATCCTTGAGAATTTTAGTAATCTCTTTCTTGATATTGGATGCAGGTATGTCGACTACCCGGTGGTTTGCCTTTATGGCATTCCGCATGCGCGTTAAGTAGTCTGCTATCGGATCTGTAACTTTACTCATCTCTGTTTCGATTAAAATACAATTACCAACTGGCTTTAATAACACCGGGAATCAAACCTGACGACGCCATCTCTCTGAAATTGATCCTGCTTATACCAAACTGACGCATATAGCCCTTAGGCCTGCCAGTAAGTTTGCAGCGGTTGTGAAGTCTAACACGTGAGGAATTTTTGGGCAATTTCTGCAAGCCAATATAGTCGCCATCGGCCTTTAGTTTGGCCCTTTTCTCAGCATATTTTTCAACCATTTTAGCACGTTTAACTTCACGTGCTTTCATTGATTCTTTAGCCATAGCCTAGTTCTTTTTAACGTTTTTGAATGGAATACCAATTTCTTTCAGCAGGGCGAAACCCTCCTCATCGGTATTGGCTGTAGTAACAAACGTGATGTTCATCCCGTTGATCTTGTTCACCTTGTCGATGTTGATTTCGGGAAAAATAATCTGTTCGGGAATACCCAGGGTATAGTTTCCCCTGCCATCCATTTTACCCTCCACCCCACGGAAATCGCGGATACGTGGCAGAGCAACGGAAATGAGCCTGTCGAGGAATTCATACATACGGTCGCGACGCAGTGTAACGCGCACGCCGATTGGCATCTTCTTTCTCAGTTTAAAATTGGAGATATCCTTTTTTGATTTGGTCTGAACAGACTTCTGACCAGCTATCATTGTCATCTCCTCGGTCGCTACCTCAATAATCTTTTTATCGGCGATGGAAGATCCAACGCCCTGATTGAGGACAATCTTTTCGATTCTAGGTACCTCCATAACCGTTTTGTAATCAAACGCCTTGGTTAGGGCAGGTATAATCTCTTCCTTATATTTCGTCTTAAGGGTTGGTACGTAAGCCATTACTTGATCTCCTCTCCAGATTTTTTGGAATAACGAACTAATTTTCCACTCTCATTCAACCGCCGGCCTATCCTGGTAGACTCGCCCGTTTTAGGGTCGACAACCATTAGATTTGAAATATGGATGGGTGCTTCCTTTTCAACAATCCCACCCTGAGGATACTCAGTATTGGGTTTGGTGTGTTTTTTAATGATATTAACACCCTCCACTATAGCACGGTCGGTTTTGCGGATAACTTCGAGCACCCGGCCTTTTTTGCCGTTGTCGTCGCCAGCAATCACCTGTACGGTGTCACCTTTCTTAATATGTAACTTCTTTTGCATCGTATGGATCTTTTAAAGTACTTCGGGTGCCAGTGAAATGATTTTCATATTCTGATCGCGAAGCTCGCGTGCGACCGGACCGAAAATTCGGGTTCCGCGCATTTCGCCAGAGTTGTTCAGCAGAACAACTGCATTGTCGTCGAAACGTATATAGGAGCCATCCTGACGGCGGGTTTCCTTTTTGGTACGAACAACAATTGCTTTCGAAACAGTTCCCTTTTTGACATCACTGCCAGGGATGGCACTCTTAACCGAAACCACAATGGTATCGCCGATTCGGGCGTAACGCTTACGGGTTCCGCCAAGTACACGGATACACAATACTTCTTTGGCACCGCTGTTGTCAGCTACCTGACATCTTGTTTCCTGTTGTATCATGATTACTTAGCCTTTTCAATTATTTCAACCAATCTCCAACACTTCTTTTTGCTTAGCGGGCGGGTCTCCATAATTTTTACGGTGTCGCCAATGCTACAGGTGTTGGTTTCATCGTGAGCATAAAACTTGGTAGTTTTATTCACAAACTTTCCGTATACAGGGTGTTTTACTTTACGTCGCTCGGCCACAACAATGGTTTTTTCCATCTTGTTGCTAACGACCACACCGATACGCTCTTTTCTTAGATTTCTAACACTATTCTCTTCCATCGCTGAATTACGCTTTAGTTTCGTTTAACTCCCGGTTCCGAAGAATTGTTTGCAACCTGGCAATATTGCGACGGGATTCCTTAATTTTCAACGGATTATCCAGCGGCGAAACACTGTGGTTCAGTCGGAGACGAACCAGGTTTTCCTGCTCAGTTTGTAACCTTTCTACAATTTCCTTATTCGTCAGTTCTTTTATTTCGGACGTTTTCATCAATCAAATCTTTAGTTATTCGACATAATCGCGTCTTACGACGAACTTGGTGGTAATGGGCAGTTTCTGAGCTGCCAAACGTAAGGCCTCTTTGGCGGTTTCGTAGGGCACTCCATCGGCTTCGATGAGAATACGACCTGGGGTTACCGGGGCAACAAAGGCTTCGGGAGCACCTTTACCTTTACCCATACGAACTTCGGCTGGTTTTTTGGTAATAGGTTTGTCGGGAAATATTCTAATCCAGATCTGTCCCTGACGCTGCATAAAACGGGTAACGGCTACCCTGGCAGATTCAATCTGACGACCGGTAATCCAAGTCTCTTCCAACGCTTTGATTCCAAATGAGCCAAAAGCCAGCTGGTTTCCGCGTTGGGCATTGCCCTTCATGCGACCTTTCTGGACTCTTCTGAACTTTACTCTTTTCGGCTGTAACATCTCTTATTTTTCTAGCGAGTTAAACCTCATTTTTTTCTTTTTCGACCGGCATTACCCCTCGGTGGTGCACCGGCATTGCTGCGCGGTTGTTTGGCACTGCTGCCTACGTTGGGAGAAAGATCGCGGTTTCCGTATACCATGCCTTTGCAAATCCAGACCTTTACACCGATAAGACCGGTTTTGGTAAGGGCCTCAGCCAATGCATAGTCGATATCAGCACGTAGGGTATGCAGAGGAGTCCGGCCATCCTTATACATCTCTGAACGGGCCATCTCGGCTCCATTCAAACGACCGGAAACCTGCACCTTAATACCCTCGGCACCCATACGCATAGTTGATGCTATAGCCATTTTAACAGCACGTCTGTAGGCAATTTTACCTTCAATCTGACGGGCAATGTTGCTGGCCACAATGTGTGCATCCAGTTCAGGTCTTTTGATTTCAAAAATATTGATTTGAATCTCTTTGTTGGTGACCTTCTTGAGTTCTTCTTTGAGTTTGTCAACTTCCTGTCCGCCTTTGCCAATAATAATACCAGGACGTGAGGTGTGGACGGTGATGGTAACAAGCTTCAAAGTACGCTCGATGATAATTTTCGAGATGCTTGCCTTGGCAAGACGCTCATTGAGGTATTCCCGAATTTTGAAATCCTCGACAAGCTTATCGCCATAGTTATCACCACCAAACCAGTTAGAGTCCCATCCCTTGATGTAACCCAGACGATTTGAAATCGGATTTACTTTTTGTCCCATTTACTATTAGTTAAGGTTTTCTACAACTGCTTCACTCTTCTTATCTACAAATATGGTAACGTGGTTCGAACGCTTCCTGATTCGGTGGGCACGACCTTGCGGTGCGGGCCTGAGCCGTTTCAGCATGCGTCCGGAATCTACCATAATCCGGCTAACATAGAGGGTATTCTCTTCGATGCGAACTCCTTCGTTCTTGGTTTGCCAGTTGGCAATGGCCGACATAAGGAGTTTTTCTACACGTTGCGAAGCCTCTTTGGATGAGAATTTCAAAACATCCAGAGCGCGGTTAACTTCCATACCACGAATCAAGTCGGCTACAAGCCGCATTTTACGGGGGGAAGTGGGGCAATTACGTAAAACAGCAAAATATTGTTGTTTCTTTTCTTCTTTGCGTATTTCAGCTGCTAATCTTTTTCTGGCACCCATTGTACTTAATTTTTAGCGTTTCAAATAGCCTATTTGCGGTTACCGGCATGTCCCCTGTATGTACGGGTAGGTGAAAATTCGCCTAAACGATGCCCAACCATGTTTTCGGTAACATACACCGGAATAAACTTATTTCCGTTGTGCACCGCAATGGTATGCCCTACAAAATCAGGTGAAATAACTGATGCCCTAGACCAGGTTTTGATGACCGACTTTTTGCCGGCTTCATTCATCGCCAGAACCTTGGCTTCCAACTTATAAGCAATGAAAGGGCCTTTTTTTAACGAACGACTCATACTAACTACTTTTTATTATTTCTTCCTGCGTTCTAAAATATACCTGTTGGATGCTTTCTTCCGCGAGCGGGTTTTGAAGCCTTTGGCCAACAAACCTTTGCGTGAACGAGGATGTCCTCCTGAAGCACGACCTTCGCCACCACCCATGGGGTGATCGACCGGGTTCATCGCCACACCTCTGGTGCGCGGACGACGGCCAAGCCAGCGGTTGCGGCCGGCCTTACCCGATTTTTCGAGAATGTGATCGGAGTTACCAACAACACCTACCGTAGCACGGCAGGTTACAAGTACCATTCGGATTTCGCCGGAAGGAAGTTTTAAGGTAGCGTACTTGCCTTCCCGTGAGGTCAACTGAGCATAAGTTCCTGCACTACGTGCCATAACACCCCCTTGTCCGGGTCTAAGCTCAATGTTGTGAACAAGGGTGCCAAGTGGTATATCTGAAAGGGGTAAGGTGTTTCCAATTTCAGGATCTATTCCGCTGCCACTAACTACTGTTTGACCCACACGTAATCCGTTGGGGGCCAATATGTAGTGTTTTTCATTGTCTTCGTAAATAAGAAGCGCAATGTTGGCAGTACGGTTTGGATCGTACTGAATGGAATCGACAGTCGCAGAAACGTTGTCCTTGGTTCGTTTAAAATCAATAATACGATATTTCCGCTTGTGTCCCCCACCTATATACCTCATTGTCATGCGGCCCTGGTTGTTACGACCACCAGTCCTCCGCAGGGGCTCTAACAATGATTTCTCAGGCGTAGAAGCAGTAATGGCATCAAAAGCACTAATAATTTTGTGCCTCTGACCCGGTGTTACTGGATTAAATTTTCTTACTGCCATTTTTTACTATTATATATTACTGTAAAAATCGATGCTATCTCCTTCAGCAAGGGAAACTATAGCCTTTTTGTAGGCATTCGTTTTTCCGGAAATCACTCCCGACTTGGTAAAACGCGATTTCCGCTTGCCACCATAGATCATGGTGTTTACTGTATCGACAGTAACACCGTAAAGCGACTCAACCGCAGTTTTAATCTGCAATTTCGAAGCCTTCTTGTCGACCACAAACCCGTAGCGGTTGTACCGCTCACTCTGTGCAGTCATTTTTTCGGTTACTATGGGTCTAACTAATATACTCATCTTACTAAAGGTCTTAAAGCTTAAAAACTTCTTCAATTTTCTCAACCGATCCTTCAAAAACAACAACAAATTTTGCGTTGAGAATCTGATAAGTCGTTAACTCTGAAGCTGTTACAACCGTAACCCCCTGCAAATTTCTGGAGGACAAATATAGGTTTTTATTTTCTTCCGGTAAAACGAAAAGTGACTTTTTATCAGATATTTTGAGGTTGTTTGCAATCGACAGCAACTCCTGGGTTTTAGGGACTTCAAGATTGAAATTCTCTACCACCAGAATATTGTTGTTTTGTGCCTTGTAGGTTAGGGCCGATTTGCGGGCAAGCAACTTCACTTTTTTGTTAAGTTTAAAACTGTAGTTGCGGGGACGTGGACCAAAAACACGACCTCCACCCACGAATACGGGGGAGGTAATAGCGCCGGCACGGGCAGTACCCGTTCCTTTCTGCTTTTTAATCTTACGCGTACTACCGGCTATCTCGCCGCGCTCTTTACTTTTATGAGTACCCTGCCGCTGATTGGCCATATATTGCTTTACGTCGAGGTAAATGGCGTGATCGTTGGGCTCAATGGCGAAGATCTGATCATCTAACGTGACCACCCTTCCTGTTTCTGTTCCTTTGATATTTAATACACTTAGCTCCATTGCTTTCTGATTGAGATGATAGAACCTTTAGGACCCGGAACTGAACCTTTCAGAATAATCAGATTCTGTTCTGGAATCACTTTTAATACTAACAGGTTTTCGATGGTAAGATTGTCTCCACCCATTCTGCCGGCCATTCTAAGCCCTTTAAAAACCCTTGAAGGATAAGACGAAGCACCCACCGAACCGGGGGCCCTCAAACGGTTGTGCTGCCCGTGTGTGCTTTGGCCTACACCACTAAAACCATGGCGTTTCACTACACCCTGAAAACCCTTACCTTTAGATATGCCATCCACATCAACATAATCGTTTTCCGAGAAAATGTCGACGGTGATTACATCGCCCAGTTCAAAGGTCTCCTTAAAGGTATCCTTAAACTCAGCCACTTTAATCTTAGGGGTGGTTCCGGCTTTCAAGAAGTGCCCAAACTCTGCTTTGGTAGCGCTTTTCTCACGCTTTTCCCCAAAACCAAGTTGCAACGCATGGTAGCCGTCTTTTTCAACGGTTTTAACCTGTGTAACGACACAGGGACCGGCCTCAATCACAGTGCATGGGATATTCTTCCCCTCAACACTGAATACGGATGTCATTCCGATTTTTTTTCCAATAATTCCAGCCATTTTCGACTACTTTTTAATAATTATCATACTTTAATTTCCACCTCAACGCCACTGGGAAGCTCAAGCTTCATAAGGGCATCGATGGTCTTTGCCGTGGAACTGTAAATGTCGATCAATCGTTTGTATGACGACAACTGAAATTGCTCCCTCGATTTTTTGTTTACGAAGGTAGAACGCAATACAGTATAAACCCTGCGATGGGTGGGCAGCGGAATTGGTCCACTCACCACGGCACCGGTAGATTTCACTGTTTTGACGATCTTTTCAGCGCTCTTGTCAACAAGATTGTGATCGTACGATTTCAGTTTAATCCTGATTTTTTGACTCATAACGAGAATTGATTTATTGATTATAACAAGTCTGTTCTGCCTTTTACTTCGCTGAGTACCTTTTCGGCAAGCGCTCGCGGAACTTCAGCATAATGGCTAAATTCCATCGATGAAGTAGCCCTTCCGGATGAGAGCGTGCGCAGTACAGTAACGTAACCGAACTGCTCAGAGAGTGGCACCTGTGCGTTAATAACCCTGGCGCCGGCTTTCGACTCCATGCTGGTTACATTACCGCGCCGGCGGTTCAGGTCACCAATAATATCACCCATGTACTCCTCGGGGGTAACAATCTCCAATTTCATAATTGGCTCGAGAAGTTTTGGTTTGGCCTTTGATGCAGCTGATCGCCATGCCTGTTTGGCACAGATTTCGAACGACAACTGATCAGAGTCTACAGCGTGATAGGATCCGTCGAGCAGGGTAACTTTAAATCCATCGATGGGGAATCCGGCAAGCGGACCATTAGACATCGACTCTTTAAATCCTTTTTCGACCGAGGGTATGTATTCTCTTGGTATGTTTCCACCCTTAACCATGTCGTTAAAGACCAATCCGGCAACGCCTTCGTCGGCAGGTTCAATGCGAACAGAGATATCGGCAAATTTACCGCGACCACCGGTTTGCTTTTTGAACACTTCGCGCAGTTCAACAGCCTGAGTGATTGATTCTTTATAAGCTACCTGAGGAGCTCCCTGGTTACACTCTACTTTGAATTCGCGACGCAGTCGGTCAACAATAATCTCAAGGTGGAGTTCACCCATTCCACGGATAACAGTCTGGCCCGAATCGGGATCGGTGTTAACCCTGAAGGTAGGATCTTCCTCGGCAAGTTTAGCGAGTCCATTCGATAATTTATCGAGGTCTTTCTGAGACTTTGGCTCTACCGCAATACCAATTACTGGTTCGGGAAAGACCATGCTCTCAAGTTCAATGGGATGGTCGAGTGCACAGAGCGTATCGCCGGTACGAATATCTTTGAAACCTACTGCTGCACAAATATCACCAGCCTCGATGGTATCTTTGGGATTCTGCTTGTTGGAGTGCATCTGATAAAGACGTGAAATACGCTCCTTTTTGCCGGTACGGGTGTTTAACACCATCATTCCGGAATCTATTTTACCCGAATAGACACGCACATAGCAGAGACGGCCTACAAATGGGTCGGTAGCAATTTTAAATGCAAGTGCAGCAAGAGGTTCAGAGGCATCAGGTTTGCGCTCGATAACCAAATCCCTGTCGTCGGGATCGGTACCATTAACCGCGCCAATATCCATAGGACTGGGCAAATAAGCACAAACAGCATTGAGCAGACGCTGAATACCTTTGTTTTTAAATGCAGAACCGCACATCATTGGGACTATTTGTCCGGAAATGGTAGCCTTGCGAATAACTGCATGAATCTCTTCGGCAGTAATGGAATCAGGATTGTCGAAAAAACGCTCCAGCAACGCATCGTCAAGCTGCGCAGCCTCTTCCATCAATTTAGCACGCCACTCTTCGGCAATTTCAACCATATCGGCAGGAATCTCCTCCAACACGAATTTGGTACCGGTCACCTCATCTTCAAGCCAGCGAACGGCTTTCATTTCAATAAGATCGATAACACCGGCAAAATTTTCTTCTGCTCCGATTGGAATTACAATCGGCACCGGGTTGGCCTTTAGCTTTTCGCGGATATCGTTGTATACACGATAAAAATCGGCACCCTGGCGATCCATTTTATTAACGAATGCAATAATGGGAACCCCATACTTTCCAGCCTGACGCCAGACAGTTTCTGACTGAGCTTCCACGCCTGCAACGGCGCAAAAGAGAGCAACAGCTCCGTCGAGCACCCTTAGCGAACGTTCTACCTCAACGGTAAAATCAACGTGTCCGGGAGTATCGATGATATTGATTTTGTGCTGTTGATCGAGGTAGGTCCAGTAGGTGGTAGTAGCAGCAGAAGTAATGGTAATACCACGTTCCTGCTCCTGCTCCATCCAGTCCATGGTGGCGGCACCATCGTGCACCTCCCCCAGTCGGTGAGTAAGACCCGTATAGTATAAAATACGCTCCGATGTGGTGGTTTTACCAGCATCGATGTGCGCCATGATTCCAATGTTACGGGTATATCTTAAATCTTGTTTAGCCATTTTCTAAAAATATGTTTCTGTGTTTTCTGTTTCTGCTGAGTTTCGAAAAATGGCTGTTAGAATCTGAAGTGTGCAAACGCCCGGTTGGCTTCGGCCATACGGTGGGTATCCTCTTTCTTTTTGTAGGCACCACCCTCCTGATTGTAAGCGGCAACAATCTCAGCAGCGAGTTTGTCTGCCATTGATTTACCCGAACGCTTGGCAGCAAACAGAATCAGGTTTTTAATACTGATCGCAACCTTGCGCTCATTACGAATTTCCATAGGCACCTGAAAGTTAGCACCACCCACACGGCGGCTCTTCACCTCTACCATGGGCGTAATGTTTTCAAGGGCTTTTTTCCAGACGTCGAGTGGGGCAACCTCGTCGTTCTTCATGCGCAGGGAAACGAGATCGAGGGTATCGTAGAATATAGTGTAGGCGATAGACTTTTTGCCATCTTTCATCAGGTCGTTAACAAACCTGGTAACTAATACTTCATTGAACTTTGGATCGGGCAAGAGATGCCGCTTCTTTGGTTTTGACTTTCTCATTGTAAATTTTTTAGTGTTATCTAAATTGGCTGCCCACAGGCGGTGTCTTCAGTCCTTCTCCGGAAGACAATTTGAGAAGGATCTTACTCAACCAAACCACTAAGCAAATAACTTAAATGAACGTAACTTTATAAAGAATTATAAATAAAGTACTACTTCTTAGCTGCTTTAGGTCTTTTGGCGCCATATTTCGAACGACGCTGCAGACGCCCCTCAACACCAGCAGTGTCGAGTGCTCCGCGAATCAGGTGATAACGTACACCGGGCAAGTCTTTTACCCTGCCTCCGCGCACCAGTACAATAGAGTGTTCCTGCAGGTTATGACCTTCACCTGGAATATAGGCGTTAACCTCTTTCCCGTTGGTCAATCGAACCCTGGCCACCTTACGCATAGCTGAATTAGGCTTCTTAGGCGTGGTTGTGTAAACCCTCACGCAAACCCCGCGACGTTGCGGACACGAGTCGAGTGCAGGAGATTTGCTCTTGTCAACCTTGCTTTGTCTTCCCTTTCTAACCAATTGTTGAATCGTTGGCATAAATACCTGTTTTTCTTAGTTATTAGTAATTTTTTTCTAAAAATCGGACTGCAAAAGTATTCAATTTAATTGAAATACAAATGTTTTCGGGGATGAAATAACCGTCCACCCCAGAAAAACGGCACGCAAAAGTACGAATTTTAGCCTAACTGCAAATTGCAAGCATGAAAAAATTAAAAAAAGCTTTCAACAAAACCCAAATAATATCAATTGGTTAAGATTGAATTCGTGGCAGAGGTAGACAATCATTAAGGGAAGTTTTTCTCCTTTTCAGCACAGCCGGGCTCTGCCATCAATTTTGCGGCAACATTTCGGCAACGGTGTCTTTTTTATATCTTGCGCTCCAAATTTGATTTTACGGCATTGCCGAATGATTTTTATACCAATTCGATGATCATGGAAAAGAACAAAGGACTCACCTCAAAATTTCTTTATTACATCGAGAAAGGTGGAAATGCCTTACCGCATCCAGCCACTCTTTTTGCAATCCTGTCGCTCGTTGTTTTGGTACTTTCCTGGATTGGAGGTGCATTGATGAACTGGTCGGTAATACATCCTGCCACAGGTGAAACCATCCATGCCATTAATCTGCTGTCGAAAGAGGGCTTTCATCAGATCCTGCTCGACATGGTAGTAAATTACACCGGTTTTGCACCTCTGGGAATTGTTATGGTAGCCCTGCTGGGTATTGGAATTGCCGAGAGCAGTGGCCTTATCAGTACCGCCATCAGGGTGCTGATTCTGAAGTCGCCGCCCAAAATCATCACTTTTGTAATTGTCTTTGCCGGTATTGCCTCCAATACCGCCTCCGATCTTGGCTATGTGCTTATTATTCCTATGGGAGGTCTCATCTTTCACACGATTGGCCGGCATCCTATCGCTGGGATGGCAGCTGCATTTGCCGGTGTATCGGGTGGATTCAGCGCCAACCTCATCATAGGCACCATCGATCCGCTGCTTGCAGGTCTTTCTACCGAGGCGGCCCGCATCATCGACCCGGAATATTATGTGTTGCCAACCGCCAACTACTATTTCATGGCGGTTTCGGCTGTTCTCATCGCCTTTACAGGCACCTGGGTTACTACCAAAATAGTTGAGCCGCGTATGGGACCTTATACCGGTACTGTGCCGGTTGAGGCAGTACAAAGTATAACACCCAAAGAGAAAAAAGGGCTCAAAATGGTAGGACTGGTTGCGCTCTTCTGGCTTGCCATATTGCTCCTAGGGCTTATCCCAGAAGAGGGGTTTCTGCGTGGACCTGAAAATTCGGTGCTAAAATCACCAGTGTTAAGGGGCTTCATCGGTTTGCTATTCCTGGTAGCCGCCTCCATGGGAATTGTATATGGATTTATAACCGGAAAGTTCAAGAATGATACCGACGTGGTAAACGGTATGAATACCAACTTCAAAACCCTTGCCTCCTTCCTGGTACTTGTATTTTTTGCAGCGCAATTTGTTGCCTATTTTAAATGGAGCAACCTTGGCCTGATCATAGCGGTCGATGGTGCCCGAATGCTTCAGGAAGCGCAGATAGGGATGATTCCCCTGCTCATTCTGTTTATCATTATGGCAGGAATTATCAACCTCTTTATGGGCAGCGCATCGGCCAAGTGGGCCATCCTCGGCCCGGTTTTCATTCCCATGTTCATGTTACTGGGATACTCTCCCGAACTTTCACAGGCAGTTTACCGGATAGGCGACAGTGTAACCAACATCATCTCACCGATGATGAGCTTTTTCGCACTAATCCTTGTCTATCTCGAAAAGTATGATCCCAAAGCAGGTATCGGAACCTTGATTTCGACTATGCTACCCTATTCTCTTTTCTTCTTTATTGTTTGGTCGCTGCTCATCATTGGATGGACCCTACTCAACATTCCACTGGGACCCGGATCCTCCATCTATTACCCTGCATAACCAAAATTACAGCCGCTGCCAATTCGTTATCGGCTGGCTCTCCTGCCTCGTCGGGGCTAGTCATGCTTTCGTGCTTACAGCCCGCATAAATCGCTCTGTATTTATGCCTCTACAACATATTTTCGCTTCGGCTGCCGGATCGAATGTTATTAAATTATTGCTATTTTTGGCTGCCTTGGTTTGTTTTTGAGGATTGGAAATTCTTCACATCTCGCTTTGTTTTCAGAAATCAGTTAACCTGCCAGGGTCTGAATTTTTCCGAAAGCGGTAATCCTTTAATACCACAAAAGAAAAGTGGTAATCTGGTAGTCGCCGCGGGAGATTTGCCAACGATAACCGAAAATCTATAGAAGATGAAAAATTACAAAACGGAACAGATCCGGAACATTGCCCTGATTGGTAATGCCGGCAGTGGAAAAACCACCCTCGCAGAAGCCATGCTGCTGGAGGGTGGAGTAATTAACCGCAGAGGAGAAGTAACGGCCAAAAATACCGTATCGGACCACACCTCCATTGAGCAGGAATATGGCAACTCGGTTTATTCAGCGGTATTGTATGCCGAGTACAACGACAGAAAAATAAATATCCTCGACACTCCGGGTATGGACGATCTGAACGGATTTGTAACCTCGTCGCTCGAGGTGGCTGATTTGGGTCTGTTGATGATCAACTCCAGCAACGGGGTCGAAGCAGGAACCGATGGTGCCGCCCGGCATGCCGAGGAGCATCACACCCCCCTTGCGATAGTATTCAATCAGCTTGATCACGAAAATGCCAATTATGACCAGGCACTCGACCAGTGTCGTGCCTCGTTTGGCAACAAAGTTACCGTAGTTCAGTACCCCGTTGAGACCGGTCCCGGATTCAATGCCTTTATAGATGTGCTTATGATGAAGCTCTATCGTTATGGCAAGGATGGAGGACAACCGGAGATTCTGGAAATTCCGGATTCAGAAAAAGATAAAGCTTCAGAACTGCAGAATGCTCTGATCGAAATGGCAGCTGAAAATGAGGAGTCGCTCATGGAGCTCTATTTCGACAAAGGCTCCCTTTCCGAAGATGAAATTCGAAAGGGAATGAAAATAGGAATGATTCAACGCGATCTGTTTCCTGTATTTTGTGTGTGCGCCAAGAAAAATATCGGTGTAGGCAGACTCATGCAATTCATCACCAATGTTGGTCCAAATCCTGCCGATAAGCCGCAACGAGAAGTGGTAGCCGGAAAAAAACCTTCCATAAGCGAAACCGAAACCCCCAGCCTCTTTGTATTTAAAACTGCCGTGGAATCGCATGTGGGCGAAATCACCTATTTTAAAGTGCAATCTGGCAAAATCAGCGAAGGCATCGACCTTACCAATACCAACAACGGAGCAAAAGAACGCATCTCACAAATTTTTGCATCTGCCGGAAAAAACAGGGTAAAAGTTACCGAAATGGTAGCCGGCGATATAGGATGTACTGTAAAACTCAAAGAGACCCGCCAGGGACAAACGCTCTCAACAAAAGAAGCAGGGCTGCAGTATGCACCCATGAAATTCCAAATTCCAAGGCATCGGGTTGCCGTTAAAGCAGTTAACGAATCGGACGATGAAAAAGTAGGTGAAGTTATTAACCGCATCAAATTCGAAGACCCGACTTATGTGGTTGAACATTCTAAGGAATTGCGCCAGTTGATTGTGCACAATCAGGGTGAATACCATATCAACATCCTTAAATGGCATTTTGACCATGTACACAAAATAGATGTCGAGTTTAGAGAGCCCCGCATACCCTATCGCGAAACCATTACCAAACCCGCACAATCCGATTACCGCCACAAGAAGCAGTCGGGTGGCGCCGGACAATTTGGGGAGGTGCACATGATTATTGAGCCATACGAAGATGGTGTTGCCCCAAAAGGACTCTTTTTGCTCGATGGCAAGGAATATAAACTATCGGTTCGCGACGTGCAGGAGCACACCCTGCCATGGGGTGGGAAACTACTTTACGTGAACTGTATTGTTGGAGGATCGATCGATTCACGGTTCATGCCTGCAATCTTAAAAGGTCTGATGGAGAAAATGGAGCAGGGCCCGCTAACCGGATCCTATGCCCGCGACATAATTGTTTATGTGTACGATGGAAAGATGCACCCTGTCGACAGCAACGAAATTTCATTCAAACTGGCAGGGCGTAATGCTTTCAGTGCGGCTTTCAAAAAGTCGGGACCCAAAATTCTGGAGCCAATTTATGACCTCGAAGTATGGGTACCCGCCGAACGTATGGGAGATGTTATGAGCGACTTGCAGGGACGCCGTGCCTTAATTATGGGTATGGGGTCTGAAAAAGGATTTGAGAAAATCTCTGCCAAGGTACCACTCAAGGAGATGGACAAATACGCCACCTCGCTCAGTTCTGTTACTGGAGGTCGCGGTCTCTTTAAAATGACCTACAGCTCCTACGAGAAAGTCCCTGCCGATGTGCAGGAAGAACTGCTCAAAGCATACGAAGCAGAACAAGACGAAGAATAATAGTGCTGTCCTATTGCAAAATGCCCCGTTGGTCTCAACGGGGCATTTTTTTTGACTAAAGTATCTTAACGGGGGAATGAATCAACTAAAATAAAAATGGGAATTACTGCCGCCCATCGCGAAACAGATGCACAAATCCTTTTGCCCAACGTTCACGGTTATCGCGGCCTATAGCCTCCACAACGTAATAATATACTCCGGGGGAAGCTTCGCGCCCTCCCATATTTCCATCCCAGGCCGAAACCAGCCAGGTGTTTTCAAATCCACGTACATCTTTGTCTTCATACCTGTGTACCAATTGGCCCCAACGGTTAAAAATCGAAATCTTCACCTCTTTGACCGACCAGAATTTTACAACAAAATGATCATTCGTGCCATCTCCGTTGGGCGTAAACACATTGGGAGCCTGCACAAAAGAAGTGTCGGCCACTATGTAGCTATCAAGGTACAGGGTGTCTTTGCAATTCAGATCGGAAGTTTTCACCGACACCAGTTTTACCATATAGGTTCCTGAATTTTCGAAGGTAAACTCAGGACTGAAATCTTCGTAAGGATTGGAGGTCAAAAAGCTGTCGACCGGCGCGGCCGACTGTTTTAGCTGGTCGAGATCCCTGAAGAAGAACCACTGAAAACGATCGCCATTCTCCGAATTGTTCGAAAAGTTTACCGTTAGCGGAGCTTCACCACTCATAGGGGAGGCAGTAAACGCTGCTTTGGTAACCACCGACTGGTAGGTTACCTTTACCGAGGCCTGACAACCAAAACGAGTGGAGGCATGGAATGTATAATCAGTATTTTTAGTGGGTGGATCATTGATTCTGAACGAAGGGTTTCGGTTGAGGATTACATCCCCTTCGCGCCATTCAAAAGTAATGCCCGACGACAGGACAATTGGAGCAGCAGTTACCAGATCGTAATAAACCAAGGGAGCCTGATCGGTAATACTTCCCGATAAATCGAAATAGAAACAGGTCACATTCCCGACACTGGCAGACAAGGTAAACCAGGAATTCAAAACCCAGGCAGTGTAAACCGCATTGACTTCGCTACCCGTGATAGTTACCCGGTAACCACCATCGGCAAGATTTCTAATCTCAGAAATAAGAGCGGTCTGCACAAAATACTCATCAAAAACGCCCGACTGAGGGTTGAATCGCTCCCAGCGAAACTGATGGTCAACCAACGCGCCACTTTCAGCCCGCAACACACCTGCAGCAGCATCGGGTGCAGCACAAAACAGATATATAGGATCTGACGTGGGTGCGACTGGGTACGAAGTAGATTCAGTATAAATGGCACCGGGAGCTGATATTTGAGCATTTATCTCCCCAAAGGCCGCCAAAACCAGCATGAATATAACAACCACTGGAATCGGCCGAAGGTATTTGAACATTGTATTCAAGGCTTTATCAATGCAATATTAACGTATAAATCGGATTAAATTGTTCGTGCAAAGATAAAAAACAAACCACGATGTGAATAACTTCCGCATAGTGAGGTAGGGTTCGCCTGACTACTTTTGTATTTTTGCGCTCCAACGTCCAACCATTACAATGACCAACTATCTCGACGATCTGAACAGTGTGCAACGCGAAGCGGTAATCCGAACCGAGGGGCCAGCACTCATAATAGCCGGTGCCGGATCGGGAAAGACCCGTGTACTGACCTACCGCATAGCGCATTTGCTCAATCAGGGCGTAAAAGCATCGTCGATTCTGGCGCTGACTTTCACCAACAAGGCAGCACGCGAGATGAAGGAGCGGATCAATGCTGTAGCCGGCGATCAGGCTTCCAGATACCTATGGATGGGCACTTTTCATGCCCTATTTGCCAGAATTTTGCGCATCGAACACGAGGCCATAAATTACCCCTCCGAGTTTACCATTTACGATGCATCCGACAGCAAAAATCTCATTAAGACCATCACCAAAGACCTACAGCTCGACGATAAAATCTACCGAACCGGAGTTGTTGCCAGTCGGATTTCAAAAGCCAAAAACGAGCTCATTTCGCCGCTTGAATACAGTCAAAACGATCAAATCAGAGAGTTCGACCGGGGATTGTCGATGCCCTCAATTGCCGATATCTACCGCGAATACAATCGTCGTTGCATGCTGAACAAGGCCATGGATTTCGACGATCTGCTAATGAGAATCAATATGCTCTTTTCAGACCGACCCGATATTCTCGAGCGTTATCAGCAAAAATTTGATTACATACTGGTGGATGAGTACCAGGATACCAATTATGCACAATACCTAATCATCAGCAATCTGGCAAAAAACCACCACAACCTCTGTGTGGTGGGCGACGATGCACAGAGCATCTATGCCTTCAGAGGGGCACGCATCGAAAACATACTCAATTTTCAAAACGATTATCCAAACCACAAGGTTTTCAGGCTGGAACAAAATTATCGCTCTACCCAAACCATTGTCAATGCTGCCAACAGCATTATTTCTCACAACGAGCGTCAGCTGCGCAAAGCGGTTTACTCTTCACGCGAGGAGGGTGCTCTCATTCAGTTGCAACTCGCCCATACCGACAATGAAGAGGGCATCATCGTTGCCCATACCATATCGGGAAGCATCTCCCGACTCCATAATGCCTACAGCGACTATGCCATTCTATACCGAACCAATGCACAGTCTCGAATATTTGAGGAAGCGCTGAGGAAACGCAACATTCCTTACAAAATTTATGGAGGTCTCTCCTTTTATCAGAGAAAGGAAGTAAAAGATCTTCTGGCTTATTTCAGGGTTGTAATCAACCCGGCAGACAATGAAGCACTTAAGCGCATTATCAACTATCCGGCCAGAGGCATAGGTCAAACCACTTTGGCCAAACTCGAGAAAACAGCACTCGACAACAGCGGTGCAATACTGCATACCATCGGGGTTCTTCCCCACGAAAACCCCGGCAATCTTAATAAGGGTACAGTTGAGAAACTCCTGCAGTTCTATAACTCAATCGAACACTACCGAAACCAGATGACCGTTAGCGATGCTTATACCCTGGCCAGAGATATTGCCCGCGATACTGGAATTTTAAAGGAGTTATACAACGACCGTTCGCCGGAAGGGGTTAGCCGTTACCAGAATATAGAAGAGTTGCTCAACGCGATTCAGGAGTTTTCACTTTCGGCACTCGAAGAGGGTGAACCATCAGGACTGGACGCCTATTTGCAGGACGTAGCTTTGCTAACCGACCAGGATAACGAAAAGGAGGAGGACCGGAATAAAGTCGCCCTCATGACTGTCCATTCGGCCAAAGGTCTCGAATTCGGGCATGTTTTTCTCGTTGGACTTGAAGAGAACCTTTTCCCCAGTCAGCAGGGTGGTGGCAATTTAACCAAAACCCAGCTGGAAGAAGAACGCCGCCTTTTTTATGTGGCACTTACCCGGGCCAAAGAGCAGGTCTATTTATCGTACGCCCATCAGCGCTACAAATGGGGCAAACCCGAGAACTGTCGCCCCAGCTCATTCTTGTATGAAATTGACCCGGCTTATATCGAAAACGCCGGATTATTAAAACAACCGTCGAGAGTAATATCAGGATCACGACAGTTCCCGTCGCAGGAAAATACCGGACAGTTTTTTCAAAAATCGGCTCCGCGAAAACTAACCAGCATCG
This sequence comes from Prolixibacteraceae bacterium UBA6162, assembly GCA_002428215.1. The sequence goes on along the minus strand of DIUI01000067.1, from coordinate 27,358 downwards.
ACGAGACCATGAAAAACTCAATAGAGCGGAAGCTCACCCAACTAAATCAGGTTTCGGCAGCCTCAAGTAACTTTCAGGCCGACAGTTTCGAAAAGATAGTACCGGGCAGCAAGGTTGAACACCAAAGATATGGTCAGGGTAAAGTTTTACAAACCGAGGGATCGGGCCCCGACACCAAGGCTACCATCTTCTTTCATAATGCCGGTCAGAAAGTACTCCTGCTGCGCTTTGCCCGCCTAAAAGTGATTGAATGAATCAGTAACTCCCCGGCATCGATTGCCAATGAAGCAGTTACTCTATTTGCTGAACCGCATTAATTGTCGTAATTTTGTTGCGCAAATAGCACAAAACACTACTTTTGCACACAACCCCACTTATAATATCTTCATAACAACTGCAATTTTATGCAAATCGATTCAAAAGATTACAATACCAGTCGGCCCAAACTTGCCCTACCCGAATATGGCCGAAACGTTCACAATATGGTTGACCTGCTCATGCAGATCGACGACCGTGATACCCGAAACCGAGCAGCCCGTGCAATCATTGATGTAATGGGATCGTTATATCCCTATTTGCGGGATGTACCCGATTTCAAGCACAAGCTATGGGATCATTTGGCCATTATGACCCAATTCAAACTCGATATTGATTACCCATACGCGCCCCCGTCGCCGGAAATACTGACTGAGAAACCCAATCGGGTTCCCTATCAGCAGAGCAAACTCAAGTACCGCTATTATGGCAAGACCATGGATTTGCTTATTAACAAAGCAACCGAGTACGAAGACGGGCCTGAAAAAGATGTTCTGATCTACCAGATAGCGAGCCACATGAAGAAACTCTACCTTACGTGGAACAAAGATTCGGTTGATGATGCGCTGATATTTGAAGAACTGCTGACCATTTCGAACGGAGCCCTTAAAGCGTCGGGAATGGAACTGGCCGATGTGAAAGCATTGCCAGCCAAACAAACCTACCAGAAACCAAAACAAAACAAAAAAGGAGGCCAGCAGAAACGGCATTGATACGATAAAATACCCCTAACCGTCCGACACTGATCCATGATCCAACACCAACCACAAATACCGTCCCAATGGCCAAGTTTATAGTCGAAGGGGGCACCACGCTTTCGGGCACTGTAGAGCCCCAGGGAGCAAAAAATGAAGCACTGCAGGTAATTTGTGCCACACTGCTCACTTCTGAAGAGGTTACTCTGAACAACATTCCTGAAATTCGCGATGTTTTGGTTCTTATCGACCTTTTAAGAGCGCTGAATGTAGAAGTAGTTAGGCTCAGTCGGGGTAGCTACCGGTTCAACGCCGCAAAAGCCAACCCGGATCGGATGGAATCGCCCGCATTCTTTGCAGCAGCTGTAAGCTTAAGGGGGTCCATTATGCTAGTTGGTCCAATGCTGGCACGTTTTGGCAAAGCTATAATACCACAACCAGGTGGCGACAAAATCGGACGTCGTCGTGTCGACACACACTTTCATGGTTTTGCCAAACTGGGTGCAAGCTATTCGTTCGACGATACATCCAAAAGCTTCAGGGTGCTGGCACCGAAAATCAGTGGAACTTATATTTTGCTTGATGAAGCTTCGGTAACCGGAACCGCAAATATCATTATGACAGCAGTAATGGCCGAGGGTACCACTACCCTTTACAATGCTGCCTGCGAGCCCTATATTCAGCAACTATGTTCCATGCTCGTATCTATGGGTGCCCAGATTTCAGGAATTGGTTCTAACCTGCTTCACATTGAAGGTGTGAATTCACTCAAAGGTTGCACCCACACTATTCTGCCCGACATGATTGAGGTGGGAAGTTTTATTGGCTTAGCCGCTATGACCGGCTCTCCATTAACCATCAAGAATGCTGGTATTGAGCATCTTGGGGTTATACCTTCAAGCTTTGCCAAAATTGGCATCAAGATAGAGCAAAAGAACGATGATCTCTATCTCCCGGCCAATCAGCACTACGAAATTGAGAGCTACCTCGAAGGTGGAATTATGACCATCGCCGATGCTCCATGGCCGGGATTAACACCCGATTTACTCAGCGTATTTTTGGTAGTGGCAACACAAGCCCGCGGCAGTTTGCTTATACATCAGAAGATGTTTGAAAGCCGGCTATTCTTTGTCGACAAACTCATCGATATGGGGGCGCAGATTATTTTATGTGATCCACACCGGGCAACGGTAATTGGCATCGATAAGAAATATCCGCTGCGCGCAACCCGTATGACTTCGCCCGACATACGTGCAGGAATCGCTTTGCTCATTGCAGCCATTTCGGCCAAAGGAACCAGCACCATCGACAACATCGAGCAAATCGATCGCGGATATGAATCGATTGATGTACGATTAAACGCAATAGGTGCAAAAATTATCCGTCAGAATTGATTTTAAAACCTAATGAAGGGTTTATTTGTTAAGCTAGTGAAGCATACTCATTTTAGCAGAGTACACAAATTTTTGAATACAGTAATCGACACTACAATGAATCGTAAATTTACAGTCCTGATAACTTTTGTCCTCGCCATCGGGGCATTGAGTGCGCTTGCGCAGCCTGCAACCGGTATTGAAATCGGCAGTGTGGCACCGGCCATTTCCGAAAAATCACCCGATGGAAAAACCATCAGACTCGCCGACACCCGGGGAAAACTGGTTCTCATCGATTTCTGGGCATCGTGGTGCGGCCCCTGTCGCAAAGAGAATCCGGCAGTAGTGAATGCATGGAAAAGCTACAGAAACAGTGAATTTGTCAATGGAAATGGATTTGTTGTTTTCAACGTGTCGCTCGATCGCGACGCCAATTCATGGAAAAAGGGTATTGCCGACGATAAACTCGAATGGCCCTATCATGTAAGTGACCTTAAAGGATGGTATTCAAAGCATGCGGTGGCCTATGGGGTGCGGCAGATTCCCAGTAATTTTCTGATCGACGGGAATGGAGTAATCGTTGCCAGAGATTTGCGGGGACCGGCATTGGAGGCAACTCTAAAAAGATATCTTAAATAGCCACTGGTCGCAGAATATTTTGATCAATTTGACACCCTTCTTACTGCATGGTGTGTCAAATTGTCGTTTTAATGAGTTGGCAATGTTTTTGTCAAAATCCGGAGTAGAAAAAACCAGTGTAATTATGTCAGAGAAAAACGAAAATCCGATAGAGCAGCAAACAGCCGCCGAACCAACGGTCGCATCGGATGAGCAGGCGGCGCAGACCCAGGAAGAGTCCAAGAAAAACAAGGACAAAAAACAAAAAAAAGATAGCAACTCCGAGAAACTTATGGAGTTGGGAAATAAGCTCAATGAAATCAGCGACAAGCATCTTCGATTGCAGGCCGAGTTCGATAATTTCAGGAAACGGACCCTAAAGGAGAAGGCCGACCTGATAAAATCGGGGGGAGAAACGGTTCTTGCCAGACTTCTACCCGTTATCGATGATTTCGACCGTGCCTTGGGCACCCTAAAGGGAGTCGATGACAACGACCCATCAAAGATGGGATTCATTTTGATTTTCAATAAATTCCAGGAATTTCTTAAGCAAAGCCAGGTAATGGAGATTGAGGCCATCGGTTTGGATTTCGATGTTGAATTGCATGAGGCAATCACAAAAATCCCGGCACCTGCGGAGGAACTCAAAGGGAAAGTTGTTGACGTGGTGGAAAAGGGGTATCTGCTCAATGGTAAGGTAATCCGATATGCTAAAGTTATAATTGGGGAATAAACACAACAGATGGCCAAAAGAGACTACTACGAAATATTGGAGGTAAGTAAAGGAGCGACGCCCGAGGAACTCAAGAAAGCCTACCGCAAAAAGGCAATTCAATTCCATCCCGATAAAAATCCGGGAAACAAGGAGGCCGAGGAGAAATTCAAGGAGGCAGCCGAAGCGTATGAAGTTCTGAGCAACAAAGAGAAGCGGCAGCGTTACGATCAGTATGGCCATGCAGGCATGGGCAATGGTGGTGGTTTTAGTGGAGGACAGAACATGTCGATGGATGACATATTCTCGATGTTCGGTGATGTTTTTGGCGATGCTTTTGGTGGGTTTGGTGGTTTCAGCGGCTTTGGTGGCTTTAGTGGCCAGGGACAAGGCAGGTCGAGACGTGTAAACCGCGGTTCAGACTTGAGGCTCAAGGTTAAACTTACGCTTTCTGAGATCTCGGCAGGGGTAGAGAAAAAGTTAAAAGTAAAAAAATATGTCGCCTGTACGCATTGCAGTGGAACAGGTGCCAAAGATGCATCTTCGTTTAATACCTGCAGCACTTGCAGGGGAAGCGGTCATGTGACCAGAATCGCCAATACCCTTCTGGGGCAAATGCAAACAACATCCACTTGCCCAACTTGCTCGGGCGAGGGACAAACTATTACCGACAAGTGCGTGCACTGCAATGGAGAAGGTGTAACGCGCGACGAAGAGGTAATCTCGATCCGGATTCCAGCAGGAGTTGGCGAAGGAATGCAGCTGAACGTCTCGGGCAAAGGAAATACAGGTCGAAGAGGCGGTGTTAATGGTGATCTGCTTGTACTTATCGAGGAGGAAGAACACCCCGATCTCTTGAGAGACAACAACAACCTGATTTATCATCTCTTTCTTACCTTCCCACAGATTGCACTCGGAACTACTGCAGAAATACCGGTTATAGATGGTAAAGTAAAAGTTAAGGTAGAACCGGGGACACAACCCGATAAGATTCTGCGACTGCGCGGAAAGGGACTGCCCGACGTGAATGGTTACGGAAGGGGGGACCTACTGGTGAAGGTACGTGTATGGATACCCCAAAAGCTAACAGCTGAGGAGAAGAAAGTGCTTGAAAAACTACAAGATTCTTCCAGCTTCAAGGGAGGGCCCTCCGATTCTGAAAAGAGTTTTTTCGAGAAAATGCGTGACATCTTTTAATTAAATATCTGGTTGAATTCCTGAGGAACAAGCATCTGGAATTTAAAATCATGCTATATTAAAGCCAAAATTGAAAACAATGAAAAAATTAATCTTAGTTGTAGCTTTTCTTTGGATGGCAATTCCGGCGCTTAAAGCAAACGATCTCGGCAAATTATTGGGTGTTTGGGATTATTCAGTTCCCTATGCACCTTACGAATACAGTAAGGGGCAGTTAGTATTTACCGAAAAAGAGGGCACAATTGCCGGTGAGATTAAAATTCAGGGATATGCCATTCCCATAAAAAACCTCAAGGTTGTAGAAGGTACCTATAGTTTTGGTGTCGAAATTGAATACAACTACATTCCGATTACCGCCAAACTCGAAGATGGAAAAATCAACGGGAAGGCCTCTACACCTGAAGGAGATATGACCCTCACCGCTACCCGCAAAATTGCCGATCAGAATTGATTAAAGCGGGCGGGCAACCATAATTCCTGTTATATTCCTACCTGCATTCAAATACTCCTCGAGGGTATTTGGTGAAATAACAACCTTCATATCCACCGAGCTGGCATGTAAGAGATGGACCCTGCCTTCTATCCAAACTACCAATCCGGTATGCGTTACATCAAGTCCGGCAATCATTGTAGTAATAGCTACGATATCGCCATCTTGTAGACTTTTCTCCCACTGCGAAAGTTGATTTTTGGGGATATACCATGCCATTCTTTCAGATATGGCGGTTTCCTGAGTTTCAAGTTCTTCGATCAGTTCGGGGTGATCGCGCAGCACCTGATAGCTCTGGGGATGTGTGCTCATAAAATTCACCAAATTGGGGTAGAGAATATGGGCAATCGACCGCGAAACGTCCTCCACATTCCCACGTTGGTGGTTGTCGAAAATCCAGTCGCTGAAATAATGCAACCGCGACAGGTATCCGTCACGCACTCCACTGCGATATCGAATGGTCTGTAAATGGCCAGCAAACGTTTCGAACGAAGGTCGTTTCGACTGTATGGTTTTCGTCAAGGCGAGACAAGTTTCCACGTAAGTGGTGCAATCCACTCCACGAAGATTTACCACCATTTTTTCAGCTTTGCCATTTTCGAGGGTATGCGCTTCGTAAGGTGTATCGATTAGGGCCTTAGCAACTTTCAGCATAAGATCACCCGGAGCACTTTTCCTCTCCTCCTTGAACTGTTCGAGCAGCGAATCAACCAATTGACGGTCGTTGGAATGGTAGATTAAATCGGCTTCAGAAAATTGCTCATAGGGCTGATGCCCACCACATCCTGCCATCAGAAACAAAATCAGCATGGTACGGATAAATATTTTCATAGAATTGGTTTTAAATAAGTTCCTTCTGGTGTAAAAGCCAGGATCAGAGATTTAGTTGATCTATCAAATTTAAGTAAACTTCAAATCCTGCAGCCATCTCAGACATAAAAATATATTCATCGGCAGTATGTGAGCGTGCAGAATCGCCGGGTCCAATTTTAACCGATGGCCAGGGCATAACAGCCTGATCGCTGGTGGTTGGGGAGCCATAACACGGTATACCCAGGAATTTGGCACGCTCCACCAAAGGATGGTTATCGGGTAACCCGGAAGAGTTTAACCTGAGCGAGCGGGGAGTAACTTCAGCATTGACGGCAGCAGCAATCATAGTATAAGCCATTTCGTTTGAGTAATATTCGTTGGTGCGAACATCCACAACAAATCGGCAGCTATCGGGCACAACGTTGTGCTGGCTTCCGGCCTCAATCTGAGTAATCGTAATTTTAACAGGACCTAAAAGATCCGAAACCTTATCGAAGGATAGCTTTCTTAAGGCAGTAATATCTTCGATAGCTAAGTAGAGTGCATTAACCCCCTCTTCTCTGGCGGCGTGTCCGGATACCCCACGCGCAATACAATCAAGGACGAGCAGCCCCTTCTCGGCAACTGCCAGTTCCATGCGGGTAGGTTCTCCAACGATGGCAAGAGCAATCGGGGGCAACTGGGATACAATAGAAGAGAAGCCTTTGGGACCTGATGTCTCCTCTTCTGCAGTAGCAGCAAAAATAAGGTTGTACGGCAGATCGGTGCGGTCGTACAGATGCATAAAAACGGCCAGCAAGGTAACCAAAGGTCCACCTGCGTCGTTGCTGCCCAAACCAACAATACGATCACCTTCCTGAATAGCACCAAAAGGGTCATAGCTCCAGGCAGGCACGGGTTTTACCGTATCAATATGGCTGTTCAACAAAAGATTCGGCTTCAGAGCATCGAAATGGCGATTAGTCGCCCAGGTGTTGTTATGCAGGCTATTGTAGGAAACTTCCCGGTCGGATAAAAAATTGCGCATTAAGGAGGCTACCTCCGACTCATCTCCACTGATAGACGGAATAGAGATCATCTTCCTGAGCAAGTTGGCATATTCATGCATGGCTGAAGTTTTTTGCAAAATAAGGCATTTTTGACCAACGTCCCCTACAATAGATGAAAGTTATGCCGGGTAAGAATTGGAAACAAAAAAACCGGCCCGCAAACAGAGCTGCAAGGCCGGCATCATATGAAAAAGATGAGATCAGTCGGTCAATAAAGCCTGAAGTGGCATTCAGAACAAAGAAATTCTTTCCAGGCAGTGCCGATTTCGATGGGATGCTCAAATTCGAGACGTTCATTCCCAACGGCATATTTCATTTCACCGGGTTTGCCCTGACCGGTAATATCATGGCACAGATTACAATCGCGCGATATGGTACGACCCGATTGGGTGCGGTGACGATCATTGTGGCATCTGTAACATCCATCGGTCTCAAGGTGTCCCAGATGATTGGGGTAGACATTCCATCTAACTTTCATATAAGGAAAGATGTTTCGGCTATATCCATCCTTGATTGCAACTATGGCCTGATCAAGCTGATCCCTTTGCTCCTCCAGAACTTCGGGATACATCATATCGTAATAAGCAACCAGTTGAATCTCGATCTCTTCGAAAGCCTTCTCTTTCGATTCAAAATCCTGGGTTAGTATTTGCATAATAGCCATTTTGATCTCAGGAATCTCGCGAGAAATCTTTCCGGCGGTAATTGCTTTGTCAATAAAATCCTGCTCCGGCAGATAGTTGTGTGAAGGTCGGTTATGACAGTCGATACAATCCATGGTACGAACCTCCTGGTTGGCCCACAATGAGCGATCGGAATAGGAGTCCTCATCGATATAGGTATAGGTCTCCCCTGTTTTCTGGTTGGTATATTTAACCCAGGGTATTTGCCGTGGATCTTCTGGGTCGTAGATATATTCGATTTTAACATCGGGGTTGATATGCCAGTGAATTCCCTCCTGCAGACCATGGGCATCGTATGTAGCGCTGGTTTTCATGACCATTTGAATATCCCACTCTGTGGTTTCATAATCGGCCAGATAGGAACGTTTCAGTTTCAGTTTGCGGTCGTAAAATTTCTCGGGCCAGTGGCACTCTTCGCAGGTTTCGCGAGCGGGGCGCAGATTGTGCACCGGAGTAGCAATGGGCTGAGGATACTTTTTGAAGGCTACAGAATACACCTGATAAAGACCCGATAATTTACTCTTAACGTACCAGTCGGCGCCACTACCCACATGACAATCGACACATTTTACACGCTCGTGCGATGACTCATGGTAAGCCATATATTCGGGCTCCATAACTTTATGGCAAACGGTACCACAAAATTCGACAGACTCGGTATAGTGAAAGGCTTCGTAGCTACCAATGGCAGATAGCGCTAAAAAAATTACAGTACCCACAACAAAAATAGCGGAGGCATTGCGCACCCCTTTATCGTTGAAATCGATCATCGGCCAATGAAGATCTGCACTATCCTGATGCAGCCTTCGCATACGCCGGCGGGTAAGCAACATTCCTACCGGAATAAGAAAAAGACCAGCCACCAGAAAAACGGGCATAATCATATAGATGAATATACCAAGGTAAGAACTACCGGCATCGAAAAGAATGGAAACAATGAAAAGAAAAACAATAATCAGGAGACTGAAAACTGCCAAGGCAGCACCTGCAATGGAGGTCCAGTTTCTCAGAGTTTGTGGTAGTTTCATAATGAGTTCATTTAGATTCGGTTAGTACGGTTGCATTTTGGCCAACCGGTAGTGGGCTCAAAAACGGGGAGCGATTGACGACAGTGGCTACTCTTTTGGCTCACTGGCAGTTGTCTCTGAATGGTCATGAACCTCATGCCACCCATCGACAATACTTTTAAAATTTTGCCAGGGAGTACGACCTATGGAGGCTGCGTAGATATGCACAATCAGAAACATAAAAACCAGGAAACCCAATGCCGCATGTACCATGGCAGTAAGGAATACACCATTGTAGCCGTATACCTCTTCGATAATATACTCCGGAAACAAAAGTGCCAGTCCGGAAGCTACGATAAGAGGCAACACCATATACATGGTATAGAAGTAGGAATATTTTTGCAGCGGATTAAATTTACGCTTTTCGTTAACCGGAAAGGGAGCCGATTGACCCTTAAACATACCATAGGCATAGTATTTGGCTTGTTTGGCAATACGTCGATGCCAGCCTTTAATTTTGATACGGTAATAGCGGCTGTTATAAAAAACGATGTTACCAACAAAGAAGAAAACATAGCTGATAGCTACTAAAATTCCGGTTATGTTGTGCAGGTTTACAGCTAAATAGAAGTCAATTACAGAACCATGGATTCCCCAATGCATGATAAAGCCTGTAAGAATCAGAACCACCATGCCAAGGCCGTTAATAACGTGCCAGATGCGCAGCCAAAGGGGATAGAAGTATACTTTATTTACACTCATCACTTTTTTCTTTTAGATACAACACGAACAGTAGCATGGATTGCAATACCAAAAATAGTAGCCAAAAGAAGGGCTACGCTTAAGAATTTAAAGATAGGCACCTGGTTGGCTCCAATAATATAGGGTTGCTCTTGCAGAATAGAAGCAAAAACCCCATTGGTTTGACGTGCCTGAATATTTTCGTAGCGATACAAGGTTGCTTTCAGCAGCGTATTGGCAGAATGGCATTCAGAGCAATTTCGAACAGCATCTTCTTTAGCAAGAATATTGTGGGCAACCATCAGCTCTTCGTCGAAAGCGGTATGACAGTCGATGCACCTTACGCTTCTGAAATGCAATTCATGGTTGGGCAACCAGGCATGAACTTCACGGAAAACAGGAAAATCATGAACAGTGGTGAGTCGGTAACGGGCAGCATCGGTATGACATGAAAGACACATCTGATTGTCGGCCGACACTATATCGGTAACATTGGCGCTGGTACGTGCAGTTGGTCTGTAATAGTGTTGATTATGGCACTTGGCGCATGAGAAATTGTCGCCACCTTTGAGTGCGTGCACACTCTTTTCAAATTCTTCTTCGATCCGATCGAACTGATAATGCGCATAATAAGGATCCCCTCCATGACAGTCGTTGCACGACATCATAGGCTCTAACTTGAGCTCACGTAAGTGTGGATACTCCTCATAATCCATGGAGTGACAATCGACACATGAGAATGTGTGGTGGACTCCGGTTAGAAATAGAGTGGTATCGATGATGTGATAGGGATTCATCAGCCTTCTCTCTTCGCGCCCGGTCCATTCGTTGAACATAGTAAAAGTTTGTTGGCTGTGGCAGCCAAGGCAAAGCGCATTTTCAGAACGCATGACTGCTTCCTGTCCTTCGGCTGTGTAGAAGCCAGCTACCAGGAAGAACGCGACGAGAAATTTTAAGATGTTTTGCATGGATCCAGATTTTAGAAGAAAAATGGTGCATCGAATTCCTGCATTTTACCTGAACCCGATGCACCAAAAGAAAAACGATTACTTCATCGTTCTAATAAAGTTAACGATAGCCCAACGCTCTTCGTCATCGGTAATGGTTTTTTCAAAATTGGGCATTTCATCGCGACCAACAAATGACATGTAGTAAATGTCACCATCGGTATGCTTCTGGAAATCGGCATCTTTAAAGTTGCCGGGGAAGGTTTTCAGGGTACGGGCACGAGGACCGTCTCCTAATCCCATATTCCCATGACAGGAGCGGCAATGTTGTGCCCAAAGGGTACGACCGGTGCGTACGAGGCTGGCATCGTCTTTATGTGGATTGACTTTGGTTTTGTAGGCTGCCGGAATGGTCCAGGGAGCACCTGGTTTCTGATCCTGAAGATTCATGAAAGACATCATGAGAACACCAAGGAACATAGAACCCAGAACTAACAATAGATTTCTCTTTTTCATACGTAAAAATTATTTAGAAATTAATTAAAAGCCCCACAACCTGGTAATGACGAAGCCAATTGAAAAGTTGCCTTCACGCCAATCGTTCTGGTTGTAGAGGATATTATCCTGTGGTAAAATTGATGTGCCAGAGCTTAAATAGATCTGGAAAGCGTGGGTACTGGTAGCAACCTCCCAGGCCAACGATAAGGTAGGCATTGGATGGTTGATGAATTCACGCTGTTCGGAAATTTCCTTAATCTTGAGTGGTGCATCGTAAGCAAAAAGAATTGCGCTCTGGGGGCTAAACTTAACCCTGCCATTAAAATGAGCACCAATCTTATCGTGATCGCCCGTACGTTCAGAAAGGTTAAAGTGGGTAAAACTAACCGCTGTTTGCAAACTCAGCCAATCGTTGAAACGGCGACCGATAATCAGCTGTGAGAAATAGGAATAGCGCTGACTAAAACGGTAGCTGTAAGTTGAAAACGGATGGTAAGGATCGGAAGAGTGGTTGTAAACGCGTGATTTGTACAACTCTGAACTGCGGCCATCGATGGCAAAATTACCATAGAGAGTAACAGCCACTGGCATAGTCTCCTCGCGGGTTTGTTCAAAGATGGTCCATTTTGCACTAAAATCGCTGTACATATTGCGCTTGCTGAGACCGTATCCAACCTGAAAATTACGAACAGGTACATAAACAAGTCCTAAACGAATGTCGTAGGCAGGGGCATACAAACCATACAGGTCGGAGCGGCCATTCTGAATACTTCCAAATTTGTGTTGTATTGCGTACTCCAGCGTTTTGGGAGCGTAAACAACAGAGGTTTGGTTATCCATGAGCAAACCACTGCTGAAAGGCGCTCTTACCGGACGACCTTTTGTCTTTCCCGAAGTTTCTTCTTGTGCAACAACCGGTACCGCCAGGATAAAACAGAGTATAAAGGTTATGATTTTATTCATAATAGTAGTTGATTAAATGATCAGTTGTTTTTAGCACCCTGTTCAATCCATGCCAGAATGAGAGCAGCCTGCTGGGCGGTATACACCTTGTGACGGTGACTGGTACCTGTTGGTCCGGGAATCTTATAAATTCCGCTTTCAGCCGGATTGGAACGGTTCATATATTTGGCGGTATTGATCTGGTTGTAGGCATTCGCTTCCGACAAGTCGGGAGGAGTACCTCCGGAACGGTGGCAGGATGTGCAGTTATTTCCATTGGTAAAAATGGGCAGTATCTGCTGTGCAAAACTGATCTCCACATCGGTGGGTATTTCAGGCACCTCTTCCGGAACAATCCAGTCGTATACACATCCGCCCATAAACAACGTCATGGTTGAAAAGAGGAGCAGAATCAGTGTTTTTTTCATCTGTATATTGTTTTCGTTTTTTGTGATCTGATGTTTTGCCGGTAAATTCTTCAGTCAGATATTTTGATCTGCTTTTTTCCGGCATTGACATCAGCTGTATGATTATCTGGTTGTTTTGGAATTTCATCCCGCCGAGAGAAAACCGGCAGGATGAAACCCTCTCCAAACTTGCTTATGCAATGTAAATATTAAAGTAGTGAAAAGAACTTACGATGCAGAGCAACCAATTAGTTGAGCGCCTCGATAGAGTTTTTGATCAGTGCTTTTGCATAGGTGGGGTTGTGCAAACCACCACTATGATCTCCGTAAAGCAAACGGTAGTTGAAAAGAGCTCCTGCCACGGCAATCGGGAAGGTACCTGCTTTTGGCTGCAGTGATCCTGTAGATGTGGTTTCGAGAGCACCAGCTTCGAGAAGTTTTGCACCCAGTTGGTTAAATAAGGTATAATATTCAGCTTGCGATGCCTCGATGGCAGCGATGGAGTTGATGGTGCTGTGACAGCTGTTGCAAGCATTGGCACCTACCGACCAGCTGTGACCACCCTGTGCAGGATTGGTACTGTCGTGCATGTGACAAGTTGTACAGGAAGCATTTTTGCGGTGCGGATGTGATCCGGCAGCGGGAATTGCAGTTGTACCTTGTGGGTGGTGGTATCCCCAAACACCTTCGTTAACAACCGACTGAACTCCATAGTGAGGACCGTAACGGAAGTTTGCCACTGTAAAATTACCATCGGCGTTTGCAACAGGAGCAACTGCGCGGGGCTGATGACAGTTAACACAGATGTTTGATGTACCCATATCGATTACAATATTGGTGTTCATGAACATGGGAACAGCTGCGGTGGTGCGGAGTGCAAAATCCTGACCATCCTTGTCGAAATCGAAAGTTTTGTGTGAAGTATGGCACGAAGCACAATTAAGGCCGCTGGCACTGGTTAGTGCAGTAAATGTTTTGGTCTTAACATTGGTTAACGACTCGATGAAGCCTTCGTGAGAGTGACAAGCCACACAATTGGCTCCAACTTGCTTGTTGGGCATAACACCATGCGACGAGGCTACTAACTGAGCATTTACAGTATTTTTGGTGGTTAAATTGTGGCATGCAATACATGATGCTGTACCAGATGCGCCATCTTTTCCGTCTTTTCCGTTTGTACCATCAACACCATCGATACCGGCAAGACCCATTGGACCCTCTTTTACGCAAGATGCCAATGAAAATATCACCGCAACAGACAACAACAAGAAAATTCTGAATACATTTTTCGCTCCCATAACTGAAGGATTTGGTTTGTTATTAATGATTTCTAATTTTTTCATTTTGGTTGTGTAAAATTCACTTTTATTCACATTCCAAAAATAACAAGCCCTGCCATTATGCAGGCCTAAGAGCGTATGATATTTACAAATGAAAGAGCCGGAATGCATCATTGTCCGGTGCGGACTAAAACATGGAAATCATTGACATATGTCAACTACCCATTGCGGCTTATGGATTCAAGTGACTCTTCATCAGTCACTTTCAGGTATTTTCCTTCGAATTGAATGGAATCGGAGCTTTTTAGCTCTTTTAAAATACGGACAAAACTCTCTTTTGTCATGGCCGACATTTCGGCCAGTTCCTGGCGTGAAAATGGAACCGGGAAGGGATTTTCCTGAAAGACATCATTTTTTAAATAGAGGATCGTTTCAGCCACTCTTCCTGGCATATACTTCAAAGTAAGATTGACCAGTTTATTAAACATATGGTTGGTAAGATCGTGGTACTGCTGAACCAGTGCAAAGGCAAATTCACTGTTGCTCGAAAAGAGTTCGAACACACGGTCGGAATTGATAAAACAGCACTCTACATCGGTAACTGCGGCTACCGTAAACGGGCGAAGACTTTCGCTCAGCAGGGCACCTCCGGTGATAATGCCAGTGTCCTTCATTACTTTAAGTATGATATCCTTCTCCTTCGAACCCTCAACATAGATTTTAACTATGCCTTTCTTTAGGCAGACAATATTGGTGGAGACAGTATTTTGTTTCATGATGGTCTCCCCGGCCTTAAATTTGACGTTGAATTTGGAGCTCACCAGTAAATCGAGCTCTGCACGGGAAAGTTTCTGAAAAAGCGCCCCATTGTCGCGCGCAAAACAAGTACGACAACAGTCGCTTTTGCATGAGTCGCAGTTCAACTCTTTGCCCTTGGTCACTCCTAATACATCCTCAGTCCAACTCACCGATTCAAAATATGGTATATCAAAATTAAAGGTAAATATATAAAAATATCTGTAATCAGCGATTTTACCCCTAAAATCGATATTGTATCAAAATCCTTAAATGCCTGTTTTCTAATTTTATAAGATATTGTCGATAGATAAAATCTATACAATAAACTACAATTATAAAGGGCAAAACAGTGTCTTTCAAGTTGTCAAAACCCATCCGATTCTTCTAGAAATATTAGAACTGCTTTATCGGATGCGCCAAAAATATCTTTGTCAGAATAAGCGATAAATGACCCATTATTGCAAAAATTCCGCCATTTCTGATAGCAAAGCCCGTTTCGTTTTTACACCCACAAAGCGTTTAACTTCCTTCCCGTTTTTGAACAGGACCAATGTAGGGATATTGCGTACTTTGAACTTTGCGGCCAACTCAGACTGCTGATCTACATTGACCTTCCCGATGCGGACTTTTCCGTTGAGTTCTTCTGCCAGCTCATTCAGCACCGGAGCAATTATTTTGCAGGGGCCGCACCAGGGAGCCCAAAAATCGACCAAGATAATACCCTGACCCGCAAGCTGTTTAAAATTATGGCGGTTGAGTGTTTTCACGTTGGGGTTATCGGGGGGCGGGGGCGATTTTTGCAACTTACGGTATGAATAGGCAATCCAGACACCAAACAATACTACGGCTACTCCTATTCCAATCAAAACACTGTTCATATAGATAATCTTTATACTAATTTTTAGGGCGTTGGCAGCGCTTCGTTAATCCCTTGAAGCGGAGAATCGCCGAAGCGGCGGTCTTTAATATTGAGGGTGGTTGAAGGTGCGCTTGAATGGGCAGCAAAAACCATATCATGTCCGAGACACAAGCCCATTACCACATTGATTTCAGTATTTTGTTCGGCCAGATAGGCCGCCTGACCAGCCGGATTGCAGATGGTACCATGGGCATCGTCGATTAGCTCGGAAGCCGGAATCAGACCATATTTGCAATGAACCTTCGAAACTTCGAAACCTGATGCTATTAATCGTTCTGCAACCAAATCGGCCTCTCTGCGAAAACGCATACAATTGGCGATTCCTATTCGCTTATATCCTGCCCCGTGCGCAAACCGGATAATCTCATCCACACGACTTAGTCCCAATTTGCGGATGGACTCAGCCTGCTGCATAATCCGGAGGTCGGATGCACTGTACAACTGCCGAAACTGTGTCAAATGGTTTGAATTTGTTTCCCACCAGGGTGCCTAAAGAAGAAAATCCGACAGCTGCCCGGGATGGAAAAATAGACGGGTCAAATCTACGTCAAAATTTTGATTTCGGTGGTTATGCCCATGGCCTTTCGGTATGAAACACTAACCCCACAATAACGCTCTTCCGAAAGACTAACCGCCTTCTCAAGCTTGTCCATTGGAAGATCGGAGCCTTTAAACTCATATATAACATGCATTCCATCAAAGTGCTTGGGATGCTCCTCCGTAAGGTTACCAACAACCCTTACAGCAAAGTGATCGACCTCGACACGCATCTTTTTTAAGATGGAGACCACATCCATACCCGTGCAGCCTGCAAGGGCAACCATCATAAGTGGCTTGGGCCTTGGACCACGATTCTCACCCCCTACAGCATCTACCGCGTCGAGAATGATTTCGTGTCCGTTTACCTCGGCTTTAAAGGCCATATTGCCAAGCCAGTCGACTTTAATCTCTTCTTTAGCCATATCTATTGGTTTTTCTTATTTAGGTACTATAAAAATTCAACTGTTCATTTTTTAAGCGTGCAAAATTACATCTTGTGCATTGATTTGAAGGCCCTTTCAAATCCAATTACCCACTTTTTAAGCCCATGATTATTTCTTCAGCGATTTTGGGTCACAGGTTCTTTATCGGCAGAAGCTTCGGGCTTGGGTATATCTTCGTTTACACAGATTTTTCCCTGCACAACCTGACCCACGGTTTTAATCGTAACAAGAGCAATAACCGACACCGAAACCACCAGAAGAACATAGGCCAAAACCCGGTAAAAACCATGCCCGGTAATGTTTAGAGCCAGCACGGTTGCGAGAGTGGCAGCGGTAAGGGGAAAGGTAAAAGCCCACCATGAGAGATAGAAGCCAATTTTAAAGAAGTTTTTCCACAGAAACAGAATAAGCAGCAGAAAGAAATAGGTCAGCAGCAAGAGCATCTGAGCAAATGTATCGTACATTCCGGTAATTCGGTAATAGGCTATAAAACCCACCGCAGGAGGAGCAATCAGAATAAAAAGGGTGGGCATAAACTTCTGGGGCATCTGATGGTGAAATACTACACGATTCAGAAAAATAGTAAAGAGGACCAACCAGAAAAAGATACCCACAGCATAGAAAAAGAGGTTGAACATGGGAGGCATAAACTCCACTCCAACAACGGGAATAATGATATTGCCCACCACGGGAATAAACCAGGCAGGGTTCATGGAGTGAATCTCGAAATTTTGCTCAATCCAGAAACTTATGGTGTGCAGCATCAGAAACGAATGCAGCGCCATGCCAAAAAACCAGAGGGGTTTTGCTACCCCGGCCGACAATGGATGCCAGGCGGTTGCTAACAAAAGCAGTGAAATAGATACAGCCGAAAAGAAATTGATACGGATCGGATGTCTGAAATCAATCATAACCTGCCCGAAATGCTTGATAGCTTTAAGGGCATATACGGCAGTAAATAGCAGGAAAAGCAGACTAATTACTGCAATTCCTCCGTAATAAAAGCCGTGTGGCAATAATCCGAGGTCGGAAAAACGATGAAATACCATGGTAAGTCCCGAGAGACCCATTACGATGGCATAGATGGTGATAGGGAAAAATTTAAGCCGTTGCTGCATGTTGGTTATCGAGATTACGGAGGTATTCGCCTGCACTTAAGGCAGCAATGGTTCCATCGGCCACCGCAGTTGTTACCTGCCGGTACCTTTTCGAAATACTGTCGCCAGCTGCAAACACTCCCTCCAGGTTGGTTTTTAATGTACTATCAACAACCATCTCCCCCCTTTCGTTCAATTGCACTACAGAATGGAGGGTTTCTGTATTGGGCAGGTAGCCAATAAACACAAAAACCCCATCTACGGCGAGTTCGGTACGCTTGCCCGTTGGGAGGTGCTCTATAACTACCGCCTCAACATTCTCGTTGCCTTTGACCTCGCGAAGTTCCGACTCCATTATAAATTCGATTTTGGGATTCTCCTTCGCCTCCCGAATGGCATGCGCAAAGGCCTGGAATTGGTCGAACTGATGCACAATCGTAACCTTGGTGGCATATTTTGTTAGCGAAACGGCTTCCTCGAGGGCCGAATTGCCACCCCCTACAACCACGAGCTCCTTGCCCGTAAAGAAATCACCATCGCAGGTAGCACAATAGGATATGCCTTTCCCCTTGAACTCTGCTTCACCAGGGATCCCCAACGGACGGGGTCTGCCTCCTGGCGCAAGGATAACAGAACGGGCCTGAAACATACGCCCATCCTCCAGTTCAATCTCTTTGAGTTCGCCGTTGAGCCGGTAGTGTGCAATTTTTACATTCGACTTTATAGTAGCACCGAAATCGCGGGCCTGCTTTTTCATGATATTGGCAAGCGCATACCCGCTTATGCTTTCGACCCCGGGATAGTTGGCAATTTCGTGCGTAAGAACCATCTGGCCGCCCACTGCACCTTCATTTAAAATAAGTGTGTTAAGCCGGGCTCGTGAGGCATAAATCCCCGCGGTTAATCCGGCGGCTCCGGCACCCAAAATGGCAATATCGTATATCATGTGTGTGTTGTTAAAGCGATTGTAAAACAAACATCCGGAATACCGGCCGGAAAACCTTGCTTAGGACTGACCCGGCACGAATCAAACCTCGGCACAGTTTAGTGAACCAGCAACGCAACGGCAGATATCCGGATGCTTACATTAAAAATCAAACTTAATTATGATGTGGTTTTTTTTTGAAATTAAGCCTTGACAAATTTGTCGTTCAGAACAGATGTAACCTGCTGGAAATTTTGAATAGATGAGGTGGCGTGTGCTACTTTTCCATTTTTGTAGTACATGGTAAAGGGCAGACCCATGAATCCGCGGCACTCTGGAGCATTCCGAACGACATGCGCTTCGGGGCTGTCGAACGCCATTACTGCGAATTTCACATGATTGTACTCTTCTTCAATCTCTTCCATTACTTCGTATACGGGAATACACATGGGCCCCATACGACCGCAGCATACCATTACATTCTCATTTTCTTCAATAAACTTCTGCAGCTCGTCTGCAGTTTCAAATTCATGCAAATTGGTCTGTAAATACTTCATGACTATCGGATTTTTAAATACAAAATGTAAGGATGAATAACTCTGCAAAAATAGAGCGAACTGGAAAGTCCAGCAAACAAACGCGACTGAAGGATGCCAGCTGCAAGACTATTAAATTACAGGAAAAAAGCTGTTAATCGTTAGCTGATTTAGATTTTAGGTGCCTTTTGACCATTTAAACCACTATTTTTACCTTAAATTTTATCGAAATCATGACCCACAACGATGCACGGAAATGGCTCTACCCCGATTCGCCCGACTGCTTCCGGGAGCTATATCCGGAAGAGCTTAAGCTAATTGACGAGAAGCGAACCCAATTGATTTACCAAAAAGGGGAGACTCTGCTCAAACAAGGTGCATTTGCAACGCACATTATTTATGTCATCGACGGTCTGGTAAAGCTATATCTGCCAACAGGCCTCAATAAGCAGATTAATATCAGGCTTGCCCGCAGAGGTGATTTCCTCGCTTTCAATGCACTTTTTGGCGAGAAGGTATATGGTTATTCGGCTGTTGCTGTTAAGACTGCTACCGTTAGCATGATCGATAAAGAGGCCCTGGCGGCACTGTTGCCCGAGAACATCAATTTTGCCATGCGCATTACCTCCAAAAATCTGCGCCACGAGAATTTCCTGCTCGAAATTATCAAAAACCTATCGTACAAGCAGATGCGCGGAAAGCTGGCTTCAGCATTGCTCTATCTCTCACAGCCTGAATTTCTTGATGAAGAGGTATTCCTGCATCTGACACGCCAGGACATAGGTGATTTTGCATCGATTTCGGCAGAGAGTACTGTGAAATTCCTAAAAGAGTTCGAAAAAGAGGACATCCTGAAACTAAACGGGAAAGAGGTGGTGATCGTAAACGAAAAAGCACTGGAGGAGATTAGCTTAAAAGGCTGATTATTAATAGTTACATCTTAACAACGGGGGATGTAGCGACACAAAAGCCCCCCTGCAAAATTCAGACAGCGAAGTTAGTTGCCTTTAAGTAGTTCTATGGCCGTATTTCGGTTCGACTCGGTGGGCTGATCACCCCCCACCATTGATGCAATTTCATCGATTCTTTCCGCGTCTGACAGTTTCCGGAGTGCCGTGATGGTAGCTGTTTCGTTTTCGTATTTATAAACCTTATAGTGGTGATTGCCACGTGCGGCAATTTGCGGCAAATGGGTAATATTAATCACCTGCATGTTGCCGGAAAGTTCCTGAAGGATGGCTCCCATTTTAAGGGCAACCTCACCCGAAATCCCCGCATCGATCTCGTCGAAAATAATGGTTGGCAGCATACGCGACCCCGACACAAGGGTTTTAATGGCCAGCATCACCCGCGATAATTCACCGCCTGATGCTATTTTGGCGATGTCGGCGGGAATGCCGTTTTTGTTGGCTGAAAATTGAAACTGAATGGCATCGCGCCCCGAAATAACATAATCAGAAAGTACCTCGTGATACACTCTAAACAGGGCATGTTGCATACCCAGTTGCTGGAGTATGGCGGTAACCCGCGACTCCATGGTTGAAAATACTGAGCGGCGTAGGTTACTGAGGTTTGTGGCAGCATTTTCGAGTGCCTCCAAAGCTGTGGCACATTCCTTTTCAAGCCGGTGTATTTCATCATCGAATCCAACCACCTCTTCGAGTTGTTTTCCATATTTCTGGCAGAGCTCAATAAGGGCTTCCACTCCCTCAACCTGATGTTTCTGCTCGAGCGAGTAGATCAGATCGAGCCGATCGTTAATCTCTTGCAATCGTTGCGGGTTATAGGTAATATTAGACGACTGGTAATTCAGCTCCCGCTCTATTTCGCGCAATTCAAGATATGCCGACTCCATACGGTCGCGAAAATCAGCCGCTTCCTTAATGTAAGGCACTATGCGATCAATTTTCCCAATTGCCTCTTTGAGTTGCTGAAGAACAGGAAAGGCATCGCCATCGAGGGACTCCGATACGGAACTGAATGTTTCGGTAATTTCGCGGGCATGGGCAAGCCGTTCGCGCTCCATTTCGAGCTCCTGGGATTCGCCTGATACGAGGTGTGCATCACTTAGCTGCTGGTATTGAAATTCGATGTAATCGGCATCCCCCCGGGCTTTGGCCGCGCGCTCACGGAGGGTTTCGAGTTGCTGAAGCGCTGAACGCCAATTAGAAAAACAGGTACGGTATTCGGTAAGTTCATGGCGGGTATTGGCTACAAAATCGACAACCTGCAATTGAAAATTCTGACTGCTCAGCTCCAGGTTCTGATGCTGGGAGTGAATATCGGTGAGACGCAGGGCAAGCTCCCGCATTTGCAGAAGGTTTACCGGTGTATCGTTGATAAATGCCCTAGACTTGCCGGCAGGTGAGATTTCCCGGCGTAACACTGCCAACACATCAAAATCGAGGTCGTTTTCAGCAAAAAAAGCTTCAAGACCCAGTTGTTCAATCTTAAAAGTACCTTCCACAACACACTTGCGCTGCATATCGCGCAGCACTGAAAGATCGGCACGGGCACCCAAAATGAGCGACAAGGCACCCAGAAGAATTGATTTTCCGGCACCCGTTTCTCCGGTAATGGAGTTGAGTCCCGGTTCGAATGCTACCGAAAGTTCATCAATGAGCGCATAGTTGGAGATGGAGAGGGTGGTCAGCATGAATGAAGCGATTAAAAGCTTTCGGCTTGCGTAATCCGTTGGTATTTAGAGGCATTCGAAGGATCTACCTCATTCAGAATCGCCATAACGCGGTTACGTTCGTCGGGATACGACTGCGAGAAGATATTGACCAGCTCGTCGGATTTGGCATCGAAAAATAGCTGCAGGATATAGGTAGAGGGCCGGCGCCGAAAAACCTGCTGCACTCCGCGCAGCGATTCGGCAATGGCCGAACGTCCCTCTTCTGTTCTTTCGCCCATCTGATCGAGCCCCATTCGGTGATAGGTATAATAAGTTTCGCGCATAGCTGAATAGGAGCGGTTCATAATGTTTTCGATTAGCCAATAGCGGTTGCGTTCGCTTTCGAATGCTTTCCAGCCGCGCTCGCGGGCATTCTGAGAATTATTTACAATAGCCTGTGCCTTCTCGAAGTAGATGGTTCCCCCCTCGCGTGAAAAAGTATCGTAATCGAAGCCCAGAATAACATAGGCATAATAGGCCAAAATATTGGTCAGATTGTCGCGGTTGTTGGTCTCGCTAAATTCGATGGGCTGAAATTCGACATACTTACAATGAAAGTCATTGTCGCGGATATTGAGGATGGTAGTCTCGTAAGAGGAGTTATAAACCGGTCGTTTGGCCTGTATCTGAATGGACCCGCGGAACTCATCGACCGAAATCTGCTCCTCGAGGCGGATGAAGATGTTGCACTCGATCCGTTCGTTCTGGCCATAGGTGTGTTCTGTCCATTTCCGGTTGTTCATAAACTCGTATAGGTCCGACTGCATGGTTCGAAACTGGTTGCGGTTAGCTCCCTGCAACCGCTCGGACGATATGCTGATGTTGCAGCGCAGCTCTTGGGCTGCAACGGTAGCGACCATCAGAAGTGCAAGCAAAAGGGTTGTAAGAATTCGTATCATCACTCTATTTTTTGGCAACCTGTTTGAATCGTATGTCGTATTAGACTTTCCGGGAATTAAACCCATAAACCAACAGCTGCGTGCCCGTGAAAGTACAATTTTTTAAACAAATTCCGGAAATGGTTCTCTCCTATTCAAACCAACAACCCGAGGAATTATTGCTCGCCGGGGATTGATGGTTAGTCAAAAATTCTGCAAAGGCTGCCTCCCGACTTCAATCATCCTAATAGAGAAATATGCACCCAACAGAATTTATGAGAAAACTTTATTTGCCAAATATGCAATTGAGCAGTAAAGATGGCTTGGGGCCAACAAAAAAAGTATAACCATCAGATTATACTTTCTATGCTGTATGGCCCAGGGGCCGGTTACCCTTAAATTCGTTTGCGGTTTTCGCGGGCAGGATTACGATGATAAATTTCGTCGTCTTTCCACTCTTCGAAAGCAATAAGCGAAGGCTTGGGAAGTTTTTCGTAAAATTTAGAGATTTCGATCTGCTCGCGGTTTTCGAAAACCTCTTCCAGGTTATCGGTAAAAGTGGCAAACTCCTGCAATTTACCCATAAGCTCCTCCTTAATTTCGGAAGAGATCTGATTTGCGCGTTTTGCCAAAACCATTACAGTTTCGTATACGTTGCCTGTCTCCCTTTCCAGGATTTCAAGATCGCGGGGAATGGTAGATAGTGCTGCTTTTGTTTTTTTATAGTCCATGTGGTTATAAATTGCTGTTTAATAATTCATCGTTGTAATTCAGAAGGCGGGCAACTGTCTGGTAATAACGGTCGACCTCTCTACGATACCGGCTTTCGGGGTATTCATCCACAAAAGCAAAGTATTCGTCGAGGGCACTTGATAGCCTATCCTCTTTTTTATCTTCGGCACTGTTAATGGCCAGGAGGTAGCGGGAACGGAGCAGCATATACATCAGCTCTTCGCGAAAACGGCTGTCGGGATACTCTTTCAAGGAGTTCTCGAGCGAAACCACCGCTGCCTTATAATTTTCAAAATCGTAGTACAAACGGGCATTCAGGAACGACTTTTCAACCAGTTTGTCGTTCAACTCATCAATCAGTCGGTGTGCTTCATCCACCCTTTCGCTAAAAGGGTAAAGATTGATGTAGAGTTGCAGTGCATCGATGGCGGTAGCTGTAACCTGCTGGTCGAGGCGCACTTTGGGCGACTGCAAATAGGCTGAGTAACCTACCATAAACTGAGATTCTTCGGCAAACTGACTGGTAGGATGTTCCCGCAGCAGAGTCCTGAAATATTGGGCTGCCATAAGGTAGTCGCGCTGTCCGAGCATACTTTTGGCGTAATAGAAGTATATCTGATCGGCCCTGCTGGTACCACGATAGATATTGATCAACTCCTGATAGAGCGTTCCGGCCTTAACAAAATCTCCCGATTCGTAATATTCCGTTGCCTTCTTGAATTTGAATTCATAGTCGGTACTCTTCAGAATCTTGTTGTAATCGCCACAAGAAGCGAGGGCGACCCACGAAAGAATCAGTACCGCAATGATATTTCTCATTTTCATAAACATGGCGCAAAGATATAGATTTTGAAGATATACTGAACGGAGTAAATTCAGAATTGTTTTTAGGGATTGGGGTGGGTTAGGTTTTTTTAACGCCCCCTAACGAAATGCACAAAAAATTTTACTTTTGTCACGGATTAAAATTCATATTTTGAAAGCTATGGCAGATTTATTTGCAAAACTTCGCACCAATCTGGGAGACCTCGGACAATATATGAAACAGGCCCACGGATATTTTGCTTTTCCCAAACTCGAGGGAGAGATTTCGCCCTACATGACCTTCAGGGGCAAAAAAATGCTGGTATGGAGTCTCAACAACTACCTTGGGCTTGCCAACCACCCGGAAGTAAGGAAGGCTGATGCCGACTCCGCCGCCAAATGGGGCATGGGTTATCCGATGGGGGCCCGCATGATGTCGGGACAGACTTCGCGGCATGAAGAGCTGGAGCGCAACCTTGCCAGCTTTGTTGGCACCGAAGACGCTTTTCTGCTCAACTACGGATATCAGGGAATGGTATCGATTATTGATGCAGTATGTAATCGCAACGATGTAATTGTGTATGACTCTGAATCGCACGCATGTATTCTCGATGGAGTGCGTTTGCACATGGGAAAACGGTTTGTATTTCAGCACAACAATATGGAGAGCCTGCGCAAGCAGCTGCAGCATGCTACCCGTCTTGCCGAAAAGCAGAATGGCGGTATTCTGGTGATTACCGAAGGTGTATTTGGCATGGCCGGCGACCTTGGGAAGCTGGATGAGATTGCTGCCCTCAAAGATGAATTTGACTTCCGACTGCTGGTCGACGATGCCCATGGATTTGGAACGATTGGTGAGACCGGTGCAGGAGCACCTGAATACTTTGGGGTTTCGAAAAAAGTAGACTTGTTGTTTGGCACTTTTGCCAAGTCGATGGCCGGTATTGGTGCATTTGTTGCCGGAGATACCGACATCGTATTTTACCTGCGGTACAACATGCGTTCGCAAACATTTGCCAAGGCGCTTCCTATGCCTATGGTAGAGGGGGCACTGAAAAGACTGGAGCTCCTCAGAACCCGTCCGGAGCTGCGCGAAAAGTTGTGGAATGTGGTCGACAAGTTACAATCGGGTCTTCGCGAAGCCGGATTTGACTTAGGCCGCACCAACTCTTGTGTAACACCGGTGTACCTTAAAGGAGGCCCTGGCGAGGCTACCAATTTGATTTTCGACTTGCGCGAAAACTTTGGCATTTTCTGTTCGGCGGTTGCCTATCCGGTAATTCCCAAAGGCGAAGTAATGATCCGTATTATTCCCACCGCGGCCCATTCGCTGGAAGATGTGGAATACACCATTCAGTCATTTAAAGCCATTAAAGACAAACTGGAGCAGGGAGCATATCGTTCCGACACCATTGCCAAGGTAGAAGTTGATATGTAATTCTGACTTGAAAATATATTTAAGAAGCCCCGGCAGCATTGAGCTACCGGGGCTTTTTTTTGGGATCTAAGCCGCATTGGTGCGATCAATCCTGACTATGTTTCTCTGAGAGATAGCGTTCGGCATCGATAGCGGCCATACATCCGGAACCGGCCGCGGTGACCGCCTGTCTGTAGATGGAATCCTGCACATCGCCGCAAGCAAACACACCGGGAACATTGGTTTTTGAGGTACCCGGGATGGTTTGAATATAGCCAACTTTATCCCGGTTGAGGAAATCAGCAAATATTTCGGAGTTGGGGGTATGCCCGATGGCAAGGAAAAAACCGTCGATTTTGATATTGACCTCAGTTTCGCCCTCTTCTCCTTTATTTTTGACCAGTTTGGCTCCCTCCACAGCTCCATCGCCAAAGAGACCAAGGGTTTGGTGTTTCCAGAGGATTTCGATGTTGGGGGTTTTGGCCACTCGATCGGCCATTACTTTGGAAGCGCGCAGCTCATCGCGGCGAACAATCAGGTACACCTTTTTACAAAGACCAGCAAGATAGATTGCCTCTTCGGCGGCGGTATCACCACCCCCAACTACGGCAACATCTTTTCCGCGGTAGAAGAATCCGTCGCAGGTAGCACAAGCCGAGACACCTCCACCGGCATATTTTTTCTCATCGTCGAGACCCAGGTATTTGGCAGTGGCACCGGTTGCGATAATCACCACATCGGCTTCCACCAGTTTTGTATCGTCGATCCAGACCTTATGCACAGAGCCTGTGAAATCGACTTTGGTAGCCATTCCCCAGCGCACATCGGTACCGAAGCGTTCGGCCTGCTTTTTAAAGTCTTCCATCATTACCGGACCGGTAACCCCTTCGGGGTATCCGGGGTAGTTTTCTACCTCGGTAGTGGTAGTAAGCTGACCGCCGGGTTGGAGTCCTTCGTACATAACCGGTTTAAGGTTAGCGCGGGCGGCGTAGATGGCGGCAGTATATCCGGCAGGACCCGAGCCAATAATCAGGCACTGCACCCTTTCGGTGTCGGTTACTGGTCGATCGACAGCAGGTTTATCTTCAACTTGCAGAGGTTTAAACATGGCATATTCTTTTTAAATTTGGAGCACAAAGGTAGTAAACCTCTAATACATTAGGAAGCAGGCAGGCTTCGATAAAATTGAAGCGTTTATAAAAAAAAACAATTGCCCGGTTCGAATTTAGAAATCAGTAACCCTTGCGCAAGATTATGATACTTGCTTCAACCTGTTTTGGGGATGGTATATTTGGGGCAAGAAGTTTCCGGATAAATATTTTGCTGAAATAAATTCAAATACTACTTTTGCAGCACGTTTTCGGGCACTCCCCTTTTGGTTTTGATGCCAATCTGTGTTCGGGAGCGGGGAGGTTGCATTTAAATTACAAATACAAACTCATTAACAGATTCGGGGCGTAGCGCAGCCCGGTAGCGCACACGTCTGGGGGGCGTGGGGTCGCTGGTTCAAATCCAGTCGCCCCGACGAATCAAAAGCCCGGCTCGCAAGAGTCGGGTTTTCTTTTTGGAGGCAGCCTGAAACGAAGTTTCAAAGGCGATGGCGACAAAAAGAAAACCCCAGCGAGCAAAGGCGAGCGAAGGGTTTTTGATTCAGGACACCCCCCCATGGATTCAGCGCAGCTAAATCCAGTCTATTATTTTTCTTTTTGGAGGCAGCCTGAAACGAAGTTTCAAAGGCGATGGCGACAAAAAGAAAACCCCAGCGAGCAAAGGCGAGCGAAGGGCTTTTGATTCAGGACACCCCCCTTGGATTCAGCGTAGCTAA
>DIUI01000049.1 GCA_002428215.1 Prolixibacteraceae bacterium UBA6162 | reverse complement strand
TGATGTATATGATGCCGGTTATGTTCATGTTTATTTTGAACAGCTATTCTTCGGGTCTGAGTTATTACTATTTCCTTGCCAACGTTATAACCATTGGTCAAACCTACATTGTGCGCGGAATGGTCGACGAAGAGAAGATCAGGGCTCAGCTCAATGCCAACAAGAAGAAAACCGTAACCAAATCAAAGTTTCAGCAGCGACTGGAGCATCTGGCCAAAGAGCAGACCAAAAGGGCACCCAAAAAGAAGTAACCGTAATTTAAACCAATTACCCGGCGTAAAGTCCAACAGATCGAAACCCATTAAAACGTTTGTACAATGAAACAGATCGGATTTTTATGCTTGCTTTTATTCATGACGGCTGGTTTGGCCGTTGCTCAGCAAGGTGGACAGGGTCGCTCATTTTCGGCCGATGATATGGCAAAGATGCAGACCGAGCAAATGCGCGAGCATGTTAAAATGACAAAGGATGTCGAGAAAAAGGTGCACGACCTCAATCTGAAATATGCCAAAAAATCTCAGGAACTGCGCGGCGGCAGCAACATGATGAACATGAGTGATCGCGATCGCGAAAAGATGCGCTCACAAATGCAGCTGCAGCAGGAAGAGAAGGATAAAGAGATGAAAAAATTACTGTCGGCCGACCAATACAAATCATACGAGAATTACCGCAAGGAGGCTTCGCAACGAATGAGAGGTCCGGGTAATCGTTAATAATGAACGACAAACAGCTACAAAATGAGCCATTCCTTTGGGGATGGCTTTTTTTGTCTAACCGAATAAAACCAGTAACTGTTACAGAAGAGGGTCGATGGGTCGATGGGTTATGCTGAGCGAAATATTATTCAGCAATACCGTTTCGGAGCGCTACCATTTTAATAGCCGTAATAGCAGCTTCATCGCCTTTGTTGCCATGCTGGCCACCCGAACGGTCGATGGCCTGTTGCTGGTTTTCAGTTGTCAGCACTCCAAATACAAAAGGAAGATTAAGGGTAAGGTTCAGATCGACTGTCCCCTGAGTAACTCCCTGACAAATGAAATCGAAATGGCGGGTCTCTCCCTGTATTACGCAGCCCAGAAGGATGATGGCATCAAATTCCTTAGTTTCGGCAAGCCATTTTCCTGCCAGTGGCAATTCAAAGCTTCCTGGCACATAACGCAAGGCTATATCGGACTCTGCTGCACCATGGCGGATAAGTGTGTTGACAGCTCCGGTTGCCAGACTGTTGGTAATTTCGCTGTTCCATTCCGATACCACTATGCCGAAACGCATTCCATTGGCATCAGGAACGGCTGTAGGATCGTAATTGGATAGATTTTGGGTAGCCATACAGAAATAAAAAATCCTCCCCGGGTTGAGAGGGGAGGAGGTATATTTTTAACGGATATTAGTTTTGAGCAAGAATCTGGGCACGTGCAATGTGCTTCTCGATGTTCTGACCCTCGGTGGTATTGGGGAAGCTTTCCTTAATCCGGTTGTAAACTGCAAGAGCGTCGCTAAATTTTCCCTGCATTTCGAGCACACCGGCTGCCTTCATTAGATAGATGGGGGTTGTAAACTCGTTGTCGTTAAGATCGGCAGCTTTACGGTACTGCTGCAGGGCTCGGCTGTCGTTGCCAAGTTCAAGGTAAGCATCACCAATGCTGCCCTCTTTCACTGGCCCAAGCAGAAGATCTTTGGTCTTAAATTTCTGAAGCATAGAAATGGCTTCTTCGTATTCACCCAGACGGAGGTGTGAAACGCCGGCATAGAACCTTGCAAGCTTGGCAGCCTTGGTCATGCCATAATCCTCAATAATATCGAGAAAGCCCAGGTAGTTTCCATCGCCGTTCAGGGCAAGGGAGAATGAATCGCGCTCAAAATAGTTTTCGGCCATGAACATTTGAGAACCGGCTTCTTTCGAGCGGGGCTCGATTACAAATCTTGCAGTTCCCAGGTAAACCAGTACAACGACAGCCACTGTGCCGAGAAAATATAGGATTTTGTTTTGGTTGTCCTCTATAAACTGTTCGGATTTGGTTAGAGCACTTTCAATTTCCTGCAGATTATCTTTCTGAATACTATTCTTCTTAGCCATGATCTCTTTTTCAAAATTGTGGTGCAAAAATAGTGTTTTTTTCAAAACCCTTTCTGCTGAACCCTCATTAAATTAGTTAATAATCAACACCCCCTTGTTATTAACCACAATGTGCCATGGTTTAGGCATCCTTCCGAAAAATGAATAGATTTGTGAATTGAAAAGATCTTCTGCATGCATCTCACTAAACTTACCCTGTCAAACTTCAAAAACCTTCGGGAATGCGAGCTGCAATTGTCAGGTAATATGAACTGTTTTATCGGTGACAATGGCGCCGGAAAAACCAATATACTCGATGCCATCTACTACCTTTCTTTCAGTAAAAGTTTTTTCAATCCTTCTGACCAGCTCAATGTGCTGCATAATGAGAGCTGGTTCATGATTAAAGGCGTGTATGAGCGCAATGGTGAACAGGAACAGATTGTTTGCAGTTTTCAACAGGGGAATAAGAAGATCCTCAAGCGTAACAGTAAGACCTATCGCCGCATATCCGATCATATTGGTTTGCTGCCGCTGGTTATGGTTTCCCCAGGCGACTCGGTGCTTATTTCGGGGGGGAGCGAAGAGCGGCGAAAGTTTGTTGATGGCGTAATTTCGCAATACGAACCTGCATACCTCGAAGATTTGTTGCGTTACAACCGCGTCTTGCAGCAACGCAACAATTTATTGAAGCAACTAGCGGGCAGCAACAGTTCCGATCGTGAGGTACTTGAACTCTACGATGCTGAATTGTCGGCTGCCGGAACCCGAATTCATGCCAGAAGAAAGGAGTTCATTGCTCAGTTGGTTCCGGTTTTCCAGCAATACTACACTGCTATTTCGCAAGATGCCGAACGGGTCGACCTGTCGTATCTGTCTGATTTGCATGACAATAGTTTCGAACGGCTTTTGGAAGCGTCGCACCGCAAAGATCTTATGCTACAATATACTTCCGCCGGTATTCATAAAGACGATCTGAATATGTCGCTTTCGGGCTACTCCATACGCAAGTCGGGTTCTCAGGGACAGCAAAAAACCTTTCTGGTAGCTCTTAAACTGGCGCAGTTTGAATTTATCAGGGAGCAGTCGTCAATTAAGCCTATTTTGCTGCTCGACGATATATTCGACAAGCTCGACCGGCACCGGGTGCAGCAGATAGTCTCGCTGGTGGCCGACGATCACTTTGGTCAAATTTTCATCACCGATACCAACCGTGAACATCTCGATGCGATACTGCAGTCGGTAAGTTCCGACCATCGCCTCTTCAAAGTAACCCATGGTGCAATAGACGTTCTGGAATGAAAAGAAATCAGACGCAGAAAATCGGCGACTTGCTGAACGACTTCGTAAAGCAGAACCACATGGAGCAGAAACTCAGGGAGGTTGATGTGCTTCAGTACTGGCCCGAATTAATAGGCCCTGCGCTGGGCAGATATATACGAAGTTTGCACATCGATAAAAAAGTCCTCTATGTCGATGTTACCTCCTCGGTGGCAAGAGCCGAGCTCTACATGTTGCGCGAAGAGTTCCGAAGCCGGCTCAACGAAAAGGCAGGGGTGGAGGCGATTGTCAGGATTGAGTTCCGTTAACGCATACTCTCTGCAATCAGAAGCGTTCCAGCTTTGAAAAGAAAAAATCGCTTTCAATACCGGCATTCTCATCGCTGTCTGAACCATGCACGGCATTTCGCTGAACATTTTCGGCATATTGGGCACGAATGGTTCCCGGTGCAGCATTCTCCGGATTGGTAGCACCGATCAATTCCCGGAAATCAGCCACGGCATTCTCCTTTTCAAGCATGGCAGCCACAATTGGCCCTGAGCTCATAAAGGCTACCAGGTCGCTGTAAAAGGGGCGTTCTTTATGCACTGCATAGAACAGGGCTGCCTGTTCGTAACTTAGCTGGGTATATTTCATGGCCCGGATACGGAATCCGGCATCATTGATCATTTTCAAAATTCCTCCGACATAATTACTGGCCACGGCATCGGGTTTTACCATGGTTAAAGTGATGTTTCGTTGCATAATTTTTGAATTAGTTAAAGGGTTGGCGAAGATAACAATTTTTAAAGTTCTCAAATGGCTTGGGTTTTGTATCTTTGCAGCTTAAATTTTTGAACGATTGGAAGCTAAATCCCGCAACGATATAGAGGCTATTGCCCGAATTTTAGGGGAGAAATCCCGACGAATCGTAATTATTCCACACATTAATCCTGACGGAGATGCCATTGGTTCTGTTTATGGATTGGCAGTTGCCCTCAAAAATGCGGGTCATTCGGGTATAATTATTACTCCAAACAGTGCCCCCGGTTTTCTAAACTGGCTGTCGGGAGAGGTACCAATTGTTAATTACCTCTACCGGAAAAAGCAGACTGCTGAAATGATTCTGAACGCTGAAGTTATTTTCTGCGTCGATTTCAATGATATACAGCGAACTGGCGATATGGCTGATACCATTGCCCTTGCAACCGGAGTGAAGGTGATGATTGATCACCACCCTTTCCCCAAGGAGTTCTGCGATTACATGGTTTCTGAACCGGATTACAGTTCATCGGCGGAACTGGTGTTTGATTTTCTGGAATTGGCAGGCTTTGGTAACCATATCAACGAAAAGGTAGCGGCTGCGCTCTATACCGGAATTATGACCGATACCGGATCTTTCAGTCACAATACTTCCCGGGCCAATCTCTACCGGGTTCTATCGGCACTAATGACCTATGGAATCAACACCGAGCAAATTCATGAGCGGGTATATCACAACTTTTCGGCCGACAGGTTAAGGCTTATGGGGTATTGTTTGCACGAAAAAATGGTAATTTTACCCGAGTATAGAACGGGTTACATAGCGCTTACAAGCGACGAATTAAAAAAGTATAATTTTGTTCCAGGCGATACCGAAGGTTTTGTAAACATTCCGTTGTCTATTAGTAACATTGTTTTTAGCGTTCTCTTTGTCGAAAAGGAAGGCCATGTTAAAGCCTCCTTCAGATCAAAAGGCAGTTTTCCGGCCAACCGTTTCTCTTCAGAGCATTTTGGAGGGGGCGGGCACTTAAATGCTGCCGGTGGTGAGATTAAATTGACGCTCGATGAAACTATTGATCGTTTCAGGCAACTTTTGCCCGATTATCGGCATCTATTGGAAAATTCTTAATGTATACCAAAAGCGATGAAAAGTTTGTATGTTAAAAGTGTTATAATAGCTGGTTTAATAGCTATGCTGCTATCTACCAGTTGTTTGAACGGTGAAGTTATAGATACGTTTACCGCTGAGAATGAGCGAATGCAGATGATGGATTATCTCAATGAATTACGAAAAGGCGGGTACAAAGTCGACAGTACCGCAATGGGTGTCTATTATGTAGTACGAGAGGAGGGCATGGGGGCTTTTCCTAAAAAGGGCGATACGCTCTCGGTTAAATATGCAGGATACCTGATCAATGGTCAGATGTTCGACGCTTCTTTCCGCCACAACGTTGACTCCACATTTCATTTTGTTTTGCGTGAGCCTGATATGATTCCCGGCTGGGACAATATGATGGAACACATGAATACCGGAATGCTCACTGAATTTATTGTGCCTTCCAATCTTGCCTATGGATCCCAGGGATCCTATCCCGGAATTCCTCCCTACTCAAGTCTGATTTTTGTCGCCTCCCTCGATAGCATCAGACCCAAAAATCCATAATTACTATTTTCGGCCATTGGCCAACATAAAAGTTAAATACAATTTACCAATGAGAATCAGAGAAGCCATCAAAACATCAGCTAAAATACTGGTGATAGTTTCTGCAGTCGCCCTAACGTTAAGCGCATGTCGCGAGAACGATATAGGCAGGCTGCGTGAGCTTGAGCTGGAGTATCTCGATAAATATATTATAAAGGAGGGGATTACTGCCAAGCCTCTCTCGTCGGGACTTTACTACATTGAGCTGCAACGAGGCACAGGCGATACCATAAAGGCTGGCGATCAGGTCGATATTCTTTACAGAACCTGGGTATTGCGTGATTCGCTGATCTTAATCGATCAGAACATTACTCCTGAGGGTATATTTTACGAACCTCTCCGCTTCACAGTAGCTGCCAACGATGCCGCTGCAGGTGTGGTTGCCGGCCTGAATCAGGGGGTTAAACTGATGCAGGACAAAGGCAAGGCCCGTATGATTATGCCTTCGCAAGTTGCCTATGGTCAGTATGGATCTGGCACAGTGCCCGGTTTTGCCACGCTCGTAATGGAGGTGACCATATACCGACATACAAAGGCCCAGAACTGATTACGTTAAATTTGGCTTCACCTCCTTTCATGGTGTTTGTTTGAGGTAGTGCTCCGTTTTGGTGATACAATACTGTACATCATTTATGCAGTAAACGGCTATCTTTGGCCAACTCTAATGCTATTTAAAAACTACTATAATGAAGGCATTCATATTTCCCGGTCAGGGTGCCCAGTACCCGGGCATGGGACTCGATTTGTACAATAACTCCTCGATTGCCCGCGAACGCTTCGAAGAGGCCAATCAAATACTGCAGTACCGGATTACCGATATCATGTTTCATGGTTCGGCCGACGATCTGAAACAGACCCGCGTTACCCAGCCTGCCATTTTTCTCCATTCGGTTATTCTTGCCGGTAATCTGGCTGATTTTAATCCTGATATGGTAGCAGGACATTCGCTGGGAGAGTTCTCGGCGTTGGTGGCATCGGGTGCCATGACCTTTGCAGATGGATTGCAGCTGGTGCTTAAACGGGCTATGGCTATGCAAAAGGCTTGCGAACTCAATCCTTCAACCATGGCAGCGATTGTTGGCTTGTCTGACGAGATTGTCGAAGGTGTTTGTGCTGCCATTGATGGGATAGTGGTTGCTGCCAATTACAACTGTCCGGGGCAACTGGTGATTTCCGGGAGCATCGAAAGCGTGGATGCTGCCTGTGCCCTGCTTACTGAGAAAGGAGCCAAGCGCGCCCTTAAACTCCCGGTGGGCGGAGCTTTCCATTCACCTTTGATGGAGCCGGCCCGCGAAGAGCTGGCTGCTGCCATTATGGAAGCCCCTTTTAGTGTGCCTTCGTGTCCCATTTATCAAAACGTAAATGCACAGCCTTCGACCGATCCCGCTGTTATTCAGCAAAATCTTATAGCCCAACTAACTGCTCCTGTCAGGTGGACACAGACCATACATAACATGACAGCTGCCGGTGCCAGTCAATACGTAGAAGTGGGTCCGGGTAAGGTGTTGCAGGGACTTGTAAAGAAAATATCTCCCGAGGTTGAAGTCTCAGGCTTCGATCGTTTCGATAATTAATCATCAGAACGTTATCGACAGTTTTAAATTGAGCTTACGTGCGGTGAGGTAATTGGGTACTCCAAACATATCGCCATAGTTGCTCGATACCCAAAAGTAGGAGACTGTGTTGTTGATATTCAGTAGGTTAAACACCTCGAGGCTCATCCAGACATCCTCCAATAATGCAAAACTGCCGGAAGAAGTTCGATTGGACCTGTTTATTAGCATCTTGGAAATCCCCAGATCAACCCTACGGTAGGGGGGCATTCTGAACACATCCTGCCATCTTTCCGATTTTGGTGGTCCTACCGGCAGTCTGCTGCCGTAAAACCCCGAAAGATGCATTTTCCAGGTTGGGTTTCCCGGCAGATAGTCCTGAAAGAACAAACTAAAATTGAAGCGCTGGTCAGTAGGTCGTGGTATGTATCCATATCCATCGCCAATTATATTCTCTTCGGTTTGCATAATCGACAGGCTGGCCCACGATTGCAATCCACTCACAAACTCTCCGTTGATTTTGAAGTCGATTCCTGCAGCGTATCCGTATGATTCCTGATCCGAGATGTACCGTATCCTGACGTTGTCGATCTGGTATGGAACCAATCGGTTCATATATTTCAAATAGGCTTCGGATGAAAACCTGAAGGGCCGTTCCCAGGCCGTAAACAGATAATCGCTTCCCAAAACCACCTGATACGATTGCTGGGCCCGGTGGCTCTCATTGATATTTCCGGCACGATCGAGCAACTCCTTGAAGAACGCAGGTTGATGGTACATACCTGCCGATAACCTGAAATTGAAGTTTCTGGTCCAGTCGGGTATATAGTTTAATGATAGCCTGGGGGTTACCAGTAATTGCCGGTTAAAGCTCCACCAGTTGGCTCTGATGCCTCCCGTAAAGTAGAGCAAACCTTTTTGAACCGGTATAGCCCATGTATCCTGCAAATATCCTGATATACGGTTGGAGGCAAGGGCCGATTTGCTGTTCATGGTGTAGTACAGCAAAACACGGCTGTCTGAATAGGGTAGCGAGTATCCGGTACTATCGCGGTAAATCCACTCGTTGATACGGCTGTCGATACTTTCGTACTGCCACCTGAAACCCCAGTTTACAAGATGGCTTTCGCTGTTGTATGCCCCCCGGTGTGCAAAACTTACCACCTGGGCATCGAGATAGTTCCGGGCATGGTTGATAAATGTTCCGATACCCAGGTTGAGAATACTGTCGCCAAAAGCCTCCGATGCCATATTGCGCTCCAACTGATTGAGGTAATACTGACCGGTAATGTCGTAAGTTTCTGCCTCAGAAGCTTTGTAGGCCGAAAGAATGAATTTTAGATTAAGGTCGCTACCGGAATGAAAATTCGCACTGAGTGCCCCCAGATGTGTAGTGTAGCTGTCGACTTCATTGCCGGTGAGGTAGATGGTGGTATTGAGGGGCGTCTGCCAGGTGCCGAAGCTGGTTTGCCGTGATTGCGGGACAAACTGATAACTGTTTTTAGCGAGGTTGCCTAAAAACGAAAGGTCGAAATTATCTGATATTTGCCAGGTGATATAGGTTTGAATATCGGTGAACTGCGGATTGTATGCTCCGCGCTCATCGAGTGTTGTAAGCAGATAGCGGTTGGTTTTGTA
>DIUI01000131.1 GCA_002428215.1 Prolixibacteraceae bacterium UBA6162 | reverse complement strand
ACTACCGGTAACGGTCTCTTCAAACCCAATATCTCCAGTATGGTGGGTGGCCTCTATCCGCAGGGCGATCCGCGCCGCGATGCCGGTTTTACCATTTTCTATATGGGTATTAACCTCGGGGCTTTCCTCTCTCCGCTGGTGTGCGGATACATCGCCATGGAGTATGGCCGGGTGTATGGGTTTGGCGCCGCCGGCCTGGGTATGCTGCTCGGACTGGCCGTCTTCCAGTATGCCATAGCCAAAGGGGTGTTCGGACAACTCGGTCTGCCCCCGGTTTCAAAAGAGAATGGCGAAAAAGTGATGGGCCTCTCCAAATCGGGATTCTCACTGCTGCTCACCTATGCCGCCGTGCCTCTGCTAACCCTGCTGGTGTACAAAAGTCATCTGGCCGGTTACCTGCTCTACGTGGTGCTCGCTATGGTGGTGTTTATTGTGGGTAAATCGTTCGTCGAAATCACCAAAGCCGAACGTGAAAAGATTATCGCCATTTTTATTCTGGCCGTCTTTAGTACCATCTTCTGGTCGTTCTTCGAACAGGCAGGCAGCTCCATTACCCTCTTTGCCGAGCGCAATGTAAACCTGGTCTTTATGAACGCCGAACAGACCAACAGCATCAACCCACTCTACATTATTGCCCTTGCCATACCAGTGTCGTTCTTCTGGACCTGGCTGTCGAACCGCAAAATGAACCCCTTTACCCCCTACAAATTTGCGTTTGGGATTGCCCAGCTGGGTGTCGGATTTCTGGTTTTCGCCTATGGGGCTCGATTTGCCAGCGAAATGGGCCTGGTTCCGTTGTGGACCCTCTTCCTCGGTTACTTCCTGATTACCACCGGTGAGCTCTTTATAAGTCCCATCGGTTTGTCGATGGTTACCCGCCTCTCTCCGGCGAAAGTAGTATCGTTTATGATGGGGGTATGGTTCCTGTCGGTCTCGTTTGCCCAGCATATTGCAGGCTTTATTGCCAAACTTACCACCAAAGAGGTGAGTGCCGACAATGGCATTATGAACCGGATTGCTGAAGCAGTTACCGGACTTTCACCCCAGTCGGTTGCCGGAAAGGGCGAAGCCTTTACCACCCTGTTGCAATACACCAATGTGTTTACAACCATTGCCGTGGTGGCTATGGCCACCGCAGTAATTGCACTGGTAATCTCCCCGCTTATCCGCAAGCTGATGCACGGAGAACATTGATAATTTATTCCACTGCATAATAGAAGGGGAGGGCATGGGCTTTCCCCTTTTTTTGCGGCGGCTTGCTTTAATCGGTGTTCGAATCCCAATCGGGTTTCATTGCGGGAGGCTTAGGCGAATCGTACCTTTAGGATCTGGTATGCTAAGGTTGAACCAAACCAACTGTTGTAAAATTTGTTACTTGAGAATTTTAATGATCTTTTGTTGTCGATAAATCCTAAGAGGCAAAAGAGAAATCACAGGTATCCTTCGGTTATACAAGGCTGGTATATTATTGACTAATAAACACACCTTTTTTGCGCTAAAGTTTAAGAGTTTTAATGAGATCATTAATCATTCCTTCATGCTTTTTGGGATTGGTTTCTTTGAGTTTTTGAATATTCAGTAATTTCCATTTTACCGCAGGCAACTCTTTGATCAATTCATAAGGAAATAAATTCCATTGGGGCAGCCCTGATTCAAAACTTAATAAGAATTTTTTGTCGTCAACGGTTAGTCTTTGCTGAATGCTATCGACAAGCGTACTTCGTGTGTTTTCATAATCTTCGTAAGTAAATGGTTTAAATGTCATTCCTGCGAATTGGTTTTCAAACGCCGTTTTTTGGTCCTTCAGTATTGGAGTTAGTAATTCATTTATCGGTTTAAAATGGCTCATCAAGCCTAATTTGAAACCTTCCCAGATGTTGTCAGTGAATCCTTCATTTTCGAAAAGTAATTTTACATCGAATAAATCCCGTGGATGTTGTCTGTCCAAAGCAGCACATATTTTACCACCAAAGAGTTCTGCAAGAGAAACTATATTTATTGCAGCAAATTTTCCAAATTCATCCTGAACTGAATCAACGACCTGCATTAATTTTGTTGGAAATATTATTCCTCTGGTAATGGTATTGACCTCAATCTTTATTTGGGCATTGCGGCTTTGGCAATTCAGTTTTACATCGGTCCCTCCAATTAATGGAACCGGATGCACCCGCATATCTGATAAATTTTTAATGATATCTGTTTTTATCCGGTTTAAAGCTTCCTCTATGTTTTGTAGTGCAATTTCTCTCGAATCAACAGGGATGTAAGTGAGGTCAATATCCACAGATAATCGAGGCATTTCGCGCACGAAAAGATTGATTGCAGTACCTCCTTTTAATGCAAATATTTCTTCTTTTGCAACGTATGGCAAGATTTGAAGCAGCAAATTGACTTGTGCCTTGTAATTTTCGGATATCACAGCTGTTCCAGTTCTTTGGGTATTGAAATCATATATTTTGCATTATAAACGCCTTTGGTTGCCAGCGTTCGGTGTCCTTTTCCAAGGTCAATGTTGTCGGTTGTCAGAAAGTGAAACCACTGATGGTTTATTCGCTCAGCCAGATACAAAAACAACCGCTTTACTTTTACTGAACTGCAATTGACCAATAATTCAGAAACAAGTTTGGGTTTCAAATTTGCCAGCCCTTCCAACAATTGGTAGCATTCCGTTAAATCTAACATTTGAGGGGCAAGGAGCAAACATTCCATAATTGCTCTTTCAGGCGTTGAAATCTTAACCGGAATAGAAGTCACCTCTATTTGCCTTAATCCCATATCTTCAGGTAAAAAATTACTCTGCTTGTGCAACAACGCATAGTTCCAGCTATGATCTGAGAACCATTTGGGCAATTTTTCATTCACCGGGGTAAACAGATGCAATGCTTCAGAATTCAACCTTACATAGTGACTAAATCCCTGTAGGGATAGTGCAGTCAAGCCTCCAACATGGACTTTGGTTTCTGAGTGTTTTTGTATGGCATTTAATGCGCCCTGCCATTCAATATGATCTCCCGGTTTCTTGTATGCACCCCTCCCGATGGCTTCTAACCAACCGCTCTTTAAATAATACTTCTTGAGGTCTTTTGAAATGCCTTTTTCGTTTAACCATGAAGTAGTTACAATGTGTCCTGGTTGCATCTCCTGGAAAAGAGTTCTTAATTTGTATTCATTTTGCGTAGCCATACTACCCATTTTGAATCAAAAGTAATAAATATAGTTTAAATCGAAAAAGTATTTATTAAAAAAAATCCAATATGAGTAGTGTGGCTGCCCAAGTTAGATTTTATTTAATAATTGGTAAATAAACAGCTTGCAAAAAAACAGGAGTATGAAAACTAATCATACTCCTGCATTTACAATTGTTACAAGTTGACCTACTAGGGCTCGAACCTAGACTCTTCTGAACCAAAATCAGACGTGTTGCCAGTTACACCATAGGTCAATCACGATGTCTTTTGTTTGAAAGACGGCGCAAAAATAGTAATTTTTATTGTAACCCTTCACCTCCCTGAAAAAAACTGATGCCATCTTTAAAGTTGTACCTTATCGCATCGGGAGGCGCAACTCGGCCGAAAGTTTCCGGGCCAGATTGCGCGCGCGGGCATTGATACCGGCTGATTCGTTCTGCTCCAACAGGAACCCGAATACCTCCAGAAGTTCCGGTTTCAGATCGGGTTGCATCTCCGACAGGTGGTAGAGTATCTGCATTGCATGGGCCTTTACGGCTGGTGGCACTTTCTTGTCCAGCAGCTCCAGACAGTAATCGGCCAGAAATCCCTGATGTTCTTGCCTGATAGGGTAGAGGCTGATGGTTTTCAGATACTGCCTTAGACATCCGGAATGTGTTTCTGCAGCCAGCTTTTGGGTTATGGCTTCAATCCAGGGATGGAGCAATCCGGGTCGCATGCGCTCAATGAGATCTGCCACAAAAGCCGCCCGCCAGCGATGCCTTGGCGTACCCGTAAGGGCTACCTCCATCAGCAACGGCAGGTTTTTGTCGGCATCTGACAATACCTCATGGGCCAACACTAAGGTTTCGAAGAGATCGAGCAACCGAATCAGCGCGGTTTTTTCCATAGGTATAAAGATAAAATGTAAATTCGTGCCAGCGGTTTATCCGATCGATATTTTATGAAACAGGTAGTGTGTGCTTTAATTGTCAGGGATAACCGTATTCTGGTTACCCAACGCGGACCGGGCTCCGGTCACGCCGGAATGTGGGAGTTTCCGGGCGGAAAAATTCAGGCGGGTGAAACACCCCCCGAGGCCCTGCAGCGTGAAGTGATGGAGGAGCTTTGCATTGCCGTCGATATCGTGGAGCCTCTCCGGCCTGTATACCATCAGTATCCGGCAAGGGAGTTGCTGTTGCAGCCTTTTTTATGCCGGTGGATCGAAACCGAAACGATTGTCCTTACCGAACACACCGAATCTGCCTGGGTCGAAATTCCAGAGGGATTGCCCGAAGCATTGCTCCCGGCCGATGTCGCCCTGCTGAAAGATCCCTACAACCGCGAACGGCTGCGCAGGCATGGCCTTTTTAATTGAGTATTGTCTATTTCAAAATGGCTTTAAATTGCCGTACAACTCCACGACAACGCGCCGTTGAAAGTAAAATTTGCTATCTTTGCAGCCGTTCTGAGGCAACCTGCTGATGGGTTTATACTGTGGCAGGGATGTCTTATCAGCCTGGGTTCCTTGGCCGAGTGGTTAGGCAACGGTCTGCAAAACCGTGTACGGCGGTTCGAATCCGCCAGGAACCTCCAAATTTGAACGATCCTTCTGTTGGCTTTGGCCGGCAGAAGGTTTTTTATTTTTGGCAGGTTTGCCCGCTCTCCGCTCCAATGTGGTGATTCGTGGGCATCGGGTTCCCGCCGGTGGCGACGGTTGTCTGACTCCGGCCCTGCAGGGGTTGTTGTTGGTTCCGGGGTAGTTTTTTACCTTTGAGGGATGGACCCCACCGAAATGAGAGAGAAGCTGAACACCGAAATCAGCAAAACCAAAAAACTGATCGAGGAGTACCGCGAACTCACCCGCCCCGAGGCTCCCGACTGCGCCATTGGCAGGGTGTCGCGCATGGATGCGATTAACAACCGGAGTGTTACAGAGGCTTCAATGCGACAAGCCGAGCGGAAACTGCACGATCTGGAGCGTGTGCTCGAAGGCTACGGATCTCCCGAATTTGGATTGTGCCGGCAATGCCATAAACCTATACCGTTGGGGCGGATTTTGTTTCGGCCCGAGAGTCTCTTCTGCGTAGCGTGTGCCCGATAGTTACCATGGCAACCAGGCAATAGCAACTTCCCTGGTGCTGCCTCCTCCACAAATGTACGATGTGCAATAGAATTGTACGATTTGGCGGTAAGCGAACATCCTCTTTCAATATATTTGATTACCTGCGAAAACCAATATAGTATGGAACGAGGTAACCATTGTCCCCATTGCAAAGCCCCGCTGCAGCAGGGCATACAGTTCTGTACCTCCTGCGGAGAAAAGGTACCCCCCAACGGACTTCAAACCTGCCGCCAGTGTGGCAACGATTTCGATGCCGGAAGCAAGTTCTGCACCCATTGCGGTGCCTCCCAAACTGTTGAGCCACCGGGTATTCCACCGGCAGTGGTGCCAGCCGAAGAGATGCGGCTGCCCCCCACTGTTCCGCCTCCACCACCTGTGGGGCCACACCGGCCGGCCCAATCTGCTGCAAGACCCTCGCTGCTCAGATATGCCCTGATTCTGGGGCTTCTGTTCATGGCCCTGGGGTCCATCTGGTACTTCCTGTTCGGGGAGCCCCGAAGCTTTGGGTTTGCCGGATCGAAAGGCGAGGTGCTGCTGCGGGCACGCATCACCACACTGCACGAAACCCTTACCCTCCAGGTGGGCGATGAGCTGCAACTGGTATTGCCGCTCGGGCTTTTCGATGGCAAGCAGTCGCTGGTGGTTACCCGAATGGAGCCCGATGCCGGCTCAGGCTTCGACCGCCTCTATGATATTTCGCTCGGAAAACTCCACCTGCTCGATGGCTATCTCGAGATCTCGATGGCTACCGCTTTGATTTCCCC